>CAYXFJ010000146.1:0-7612 GCA_964464265.1 uncultured bacterium | reverse complement strand
CCGGGGATTCCATGATCCTTGCAGGCGAGGGCACTCTTTCTTCAGTACTTCAGATAGACAGGCTGGAAGCCGGAGGGTTTCTCAGAGCTTCAGGCAGGATACCGGCTGCAGGGTATGGGACGCTGGCGGGAACCGTGGACCTTTCCGCCCTGCCGCTTGAAAAACTGCACTCCCTGTTTCCTGGCATGAAGCCTTTTCTTGGAAGCCTCACGGGCAGGATCAGTTTCGGAGGCAAAAGGAATGCTCCGGATGTTGCCGTAAACCTCATGCTGGATAATGGCAGGTTCCACGATGTGGGATTGATAGACGGCACCCTGTCAGGTGCTATTATCGGTGCGCGTTTTCAGAACATGAGACTGGAAATTCTGAAAGACGGTTTTCCGACCCTGTCCGGACAGGTACGGATGCAGGGCGATTCTCTCGGGGGAAGCATTCGGGGAAATGCCGTGAATCTGGCGGCGACCGGTCACGCGTTATGCAATGCGTACGGGTAAGAAACTGCTTTCCGGAGAGGGGGATATAGAGATCCGTGCCAGTTCAGCGGAAGGGATTCCCGTGTTCTCGGGCACACTCACCTCAGACGGGGGAAGAGTCGGTCCTGTGAAATTCCAGCAGCTCTATACGGAGTTTGCAGACACCCTGATGCCTGGAACGGGGCTTTTTTCGGGAACACTTACGATCGTCAAGGGAAGTCTCGAAAGAGAGGACGGAACCCGGCTTCTACTCTGGGGGAACATTTCCCACGGAAAGGAGGAGGAGTCCGATGTGTCATTCCTGGCAGAGGGAGATATCCTGGGAATGCTCCCGGAGATAAGTGAAGCGTTCGGGAGTGCGGAAGGCAGCGGCAAGCTTTTTCTGCGCTGGAGCGGAAGACCCGGAGACTGGGCTCTGGGAAGCGGGTGGATGGAGGTGTCGGGCGGCAGGATCGCACTTAATTCCATTATCAAATCCATTACGGAAATAAACGGGAAGGCGGAGCTCAGACAGGACGAGCGCTTCATCCGTATACCGGAAATCACGGGAAAGATCGGATCTTCTCCTTTCCTTCTGACCAACACCGACTCCTCGGCGGTTCCGCAGGGACTTGCTCCTCTGGAATTACCCGGACTGGATGCGCATATTGGCGTTATACAGATCAGAACGGAAGGAAAAGGCCTGAGGCTTCATATCCCGGGGCTCATGGAAAAAGGGGAGGAGGGCTGGCTCGGATTCGCGGGAATGCAGCCTGGAGAATCCTTCGTCATTGCGGGTCCGGCATCGAATCCTCTTCTCAGAGGAACTTTAAACCTCACGGACAACCGTATCACCTATCCGTTCCTTAAATTGGAGGGTGACTCCGGAACCAGCCAGACGCTGGAACTGCTCAAGCGGGTCAACTGGGACCTGCGTATCATCCCCAGAAATGATGTGCACTTTGTCAGGGAAGTGGAATCTCCTTTTGGCAATGTGATCGTTGACCTGAAAGTCAGGGATGATTACGGAAAATTCGGTCTGAGCGGGATCGCAGAAGAGGAGGATCTTCAGTTCTCCGCCGATCTTGTTTCCACGGAAGGAAACCTGCTCGTACTGGAGCACTATTTCAAACCGGAGCGCATCACGTTTTCCTTTTCCCGGGGCGCGGAGTATCCCATTCTCTCCGGAAGGGCATACACGACACTGACCGATTCCCTGGGGATGCCCTCAACAGTGTGGCTTAACATCACGGCACCGGACAATGAACTCGGCATGGTGATGAAGGAAGGGAGCTGGGAGACCGTCCGGTTCCGTTTTTCCACGGACAATCCCAATCTGGCAAGGAACGAAGCGGATCTGCTGGCAGCGTTAGGATTCTCCATGAAAGACATGCCGGACAGGGCTTACAGCGCTCTCGGCATGCAGGTCGAGAACCTGGTGTTCCGGCCGATTTTCCGGCCTCTTGAAAGGGGCATGCGCCGGTATCTGGGCCTGGATGTGGTGCATCTCTATTCCATGTTCTCGAGGAACCTGGTGCAGCTTCAGACATCCAGCTCCACGGAATTCGATGCCAGGTATCTTCTGAGGAGCACGAAATTCATGCTGGGCAAATATCTCATGCCCGGCCTGTTTCTCACCTACTCAGGACAGTTCGAGGACAATCTCGGGTTCCGCTACCTGACGCCCGGGCTGGGATACAGACAGTCCCTGACGCTCGAATATACCATCAGGCCCGATCTTTTTCTCCAGATGGAATACACTTATGACAGCCAGCTTCTCGAGGACCGCAGGAAGGACAAGCGCATATGGCTGAGACATATTTTTCCTTTCTAACGAAAAAGGATAAGTTTTTTCTTTACAAAGTTCATGAAATTGTTTAACTTTAAGGACATTTTGCCAAAAGGGGAAAGAGGAAAAATCCTCAGTCCCCTGCCATCTGTGGAGGTACATCGCTGTATGCGAAACCCAATCATCATTGCGCTTTTGTGTCTTCTTGTTTCATTGGAGGGATGGAGCCAGCAGGCACGGCTTGGAAAGATACTCGGTCTTTCCGTTACCGGCAATACCACATCCGATGCCAGTGTGCTGAGGATGAGTTCCGGTTTGAGAGAGGGGCAGGAGCTCGCTTTCGATGAAGTTCAGAAATCCATCAGGCAGCTCTGGGCTCTTGGCCTGTTTTCTGATATCCGCGTCCTGTTCGATCGCAGGACAGCGGAGGGTGTGTACATGACCATTGTCGTCAAAGAGTACCCGAGGCTCGACAGGGTGGTGCTGGAGGGAAACAAGAAGATCAAGAGTGAGGATCTGGAAAAGGAAGTGGGATTCTTCAGGGGACAGGTGCTCAGTCCCAGCCAGATCACCGGGGCAAAAAAGCGGCTGCTCAAGATGTACGCAGACAAAGGCTACACCCTTGCAGCGATCGATTCCCGGCAGTACGACTCCACGGAAAAAGAGGGGCGATCGGTACTTCACCTGACGATCTCCGAGGGGAAAAAAGTACAGATCAAAAAGATCAACTTTTTCGGAAATGTGGCTTTTGATGACGGCAAGCTGCGCAAGCAGCTGAAGGAGACCAAGGAAGACCGCTGGTACCGCGGGGCTGATTTCGATATGACGAAGTTCGAGGAGGACAAGGGCAAGGTACTGGAGTTCTACGCGAATAACGGTTATCGCGACGCAGAGATAATCAGGGATTCACTTTATTATAATGAAGCAAAAGAAGACATGTTCATCGACCTCTGGGTAAGGGAGGGCATGCAGTACAAGGTCGGAAACATCACCTGGGAAGGGAATGTGCTTTTCCCGGAGAAACATCTGGTATCCCTTCTCGAACTCAATACAGGCGATGTGTTCAGCCAGGAGAAGTTCACTAAATCCATACATGAAAAGATCGGCGGCGCGTATTACGATCTCGGATACATTTACGCGGGTATTCAGCCGGTGGAGAACCTCAGAGGGGAAGACACTCTCGATATCCACTTCATGATCAACGAGGGCGAACCCGTACGCATCCGGGATATCCGGATCTCGGGAAACAGCCGGACCAAGGAACGCGTCATCCGCAGGGAACTGCTCATCCGGCCCGGCATGATCTTCTCCAAAGAACTTCTCATGAGAAGCCACAGAGAGCTCATGGTGCTCAATTACTTCGCCAATGTCACACCGGACGTGGTGCCAGTGGACGAGAAGAATCTGGATCTCACCTTCAAAATGGAGGAGAAATCCACGGACACGGCCAACCTCTCTGCTGGCTGGAGCGAGCTGGACAGACTGATCGGCAGCGTGGGTCTCGGCATGACCAACCTGTTCGGGAACGGACAGCAGCTCGGACTGGACTGGAATTTCGGCCGCTTCTACCGGGCCTTCAACCTGAGTTTCACCGAGCCCTGGTTCCTCAGCACCCCGACCCTGATCGGTGTCAGCCTTTATGATACCAAGCGGGAACCCTACTACATCGGCTACAAGCAGGAAAGCCGCGGATTCTCCTTCCGCCTGGGAAGGCGTTTTATATGGCCTGACAATTATTTCCGGGGCGACTGGATATACAGGCTTGACGAAACGAACTTGAGCGATTTCTCTTCTTATTATAAAGAGCTCAATCCCAATAATATCGTGTTCGAGCAGTGGCCTCTCACGTCGAGCGGCATCACGCAGATCCTCTCGAGAAACAGCCTGAACCACGCCGAGTTCCCGACAGCAGGATCTTCGGTCAGTCTTTCAACGGAGCTCGCCGGCGGTTTCTTCGGCGGAAATGTCGGATATCACAAACACATTTTCAGCGTCGAATACTTCTTCCCGTCAATCTTTGATAAACTCATCATCCTGAGCAGGGCAAAGGTCGGTTTCATGGGCAGGCTCGGCACCACAGGACGCATCCCCTATCTTGAGTATTTCTTCATGGGCGGGAGCGGTCTTTCCAGGGCTGAGCCCCTGAGGGGATACGAAGACCCTCTTGCCGGCGGCTACTACTACTCGGAAGGCGGAAGAGTGATGATGAAAACCACCTTCGAACTGAGGTTCCCGGTCATCACCAATCCCATGGCCTTCGGGCTTCTCTTCATGGAAGCCGGAAACACCTGGCTCGATCTCGGTCATACAGATCCCTTTGATCTCAGGCGTTCCGTGGGTATCGGTGCCCGCATTTTCATGCCCATGGTGGGCATGCTCGGATTCGATTATGCGTACGGCTTCGATAACATCGATACAGCAACAGGAGAGAAAAGAGGCGCCTGGAAGCCGCACTTTGTTTTTGGAAGGGGATTCTGACAGTCTCACACAGATACGGGAAAGGCCTGCAGGGATTCGCAGGCCGTGTGATATGGAGAAAGAGTTCGCATGGTAAAAAAAGGTAAGGTGAAAAGTGCTCCTGGGGAGGTTAAGGGGCGGGATATCAAAGTCGGGCTTATCGGATGCGGCCGCATCGCGGCTGTGCATGCGGATGCGATCTCGAAAAATGAGGGGATGGTGTTAGGGGCTGTGTGCGATGTCGTGGAAGAGAGGATGCTCCGGTTCTCTGAAAAATACGGCGTTCCCGGTTACGCCGATTTCCATACCCTGCTCAGGAAAGAAAAACCGGATCTGGTGGCAATCGCCACACCGAACGGCACTCATTACGCGATCGCACGGGCGTGTATGGAACACGGGACTGATATTCTTCTGGAAAAACCCATCACCATCACGAATAAAGAAGCGGACGATCTCATCACTCTGTCCGGGGAAAAAGGAGTACGGTTCTTCGCCGTGAAGCAGGTGCGCTACAACCCGGCCATACGCGTACTCAAGTCTGCGGTGCAGGCCGGATATCTGGGCAAACTTTTCAGCACGAGCCTGGTGGTGCGCTGGACCCGGCCGCAGGAATATTTCGAAAAATCAGAATGGAGGGGCACGCGGTTTTTAGACGGGGGAGGGCTTCTCAATCAGGGAATACATTATGTGGACGTAATGCAGTGGATCCTGGGTGATGTGGAAAAGGTATTTGGAAAGAAGGATACCTGCTGCCATAAAATCGAGATCGAGGACATGGCATTCGGACTGCTCGGATTTAAATCCGGAGTGATCGGAACGGTCGAATTCACGGTCAATACTTTCCCCCATAACCTGGAATGTTCTCTCGCGGTGCTCGGAGACCAGGGCACAGTGAAACTGGCCGGGCAGGCCATGAACGAGATCGAGATCTGGCACGTCAAGGATCTGCCAAAGCCGGCGGTGCCAGAGGGATTTCCACCCTATATATACGAGGGCGGGCTCTATCAGGGATCCTGCCCCAATCATTATTACGTGTACCAGGACATCATGAAAAATTTTAACGGTATTTCTCAGGAGATTGTGGACGGCAAGGAAGCGGCCAAATCCCTGAAAATCGTGAACGCCCTGTACCGGTCTGCGGACACGGGCAGAGAGGTCCGTCTGTAATTGAAATTAATTTATCGTTCATATTAACCATCGGAGGTTCAAGTGATCAGCAAACGCATGCCCATTCTCATTCTGGCAATTGCAGTGCTCCAGATAGCAGTGCAGCCTGCAACCGCACAGCTCAAATTCGGATTTGTGGACACCCAGAAGATCCTGGCCAATTTCCAGAAAGCGAAGGATGCCTTCAAGCAGTTCGAAACGGAACGGAACACGGCCATCGAAGAGCTTTCGAAATTGCAGGAAGACATAAGGGCTGCCCAGCAGCAGATCGAACAGCAGTCCCTGCTTTTGAGCGAGCAGAAAAAGAGAGAGAAACAGCAGGAGCTTCAGAACATGGTGCTCCAGTTCCAGCAGTCCCAGCAGGATAAGGATCAGGGGCTCGCCAAGAGGCAGGAAGAGCTTCTGAAGCCGGTATATGATGAGATCAACGCCGTTATCAGGTCAATCAGGGAGAAGGAAGGATACGACTTCATCATCGATTCACTCAATCTGCTTGACGCCAAGCCGGAATACGATCTTACGGATAAAGTGATGAAGGAGTTGGGCGTCAAGACGACCGCAGCCAAATAGGCAACAGATTTTCATACAGAATCGATCCGGAGCAGAGTTCTTGTCCCTCTGCTCCGGATTTCGTGCTTGAACGGTCTGTTTTCAAACAGGTTCTTACCCCTGCCTGCCGTACGCAAAAAGGATTGGCCGGGAACACCCGCGTAGCTCCTGCGCGGGGAATCCATGTTTGCGGGAGGTTTCATGTACCCTACGAAGAAAAATGCATTCTGGCTGGTTCTGCCAGCAAGTCTCCTGGCTTTCGGATTTTTGCATGCCCAGGCGAAGTTCGCCTATGTGGATTCCCAGAAAATACTCACCACCTACACTGCGGCCATGGACGCCCAGAAGAAGCTCGATGCCGAGAACAACAAATGGGGCCAGGAGATGGCCAAAATGAACTCGGACCTGGAGAATCTCAGGCAGCAGCTCGAGAACCAGAGCCTGCTTTTAAGCGAAGCCAAGAAAAAAGAGCGACAGCAGGAAATAGAGAACGCCCGTCAGAACATCCAGAAATTCCAGGACACCAAATGGGGAGAACAGGGCGAATACTTCAGGCTTCAGGAGGAGATCCTGAGACCTGTTTACAGCAGGATCAATCAGGTCATCAGGAAAATAGCGGAAGACGAGGGCTATGATTTTGTCCTGGACAATATCGAGGGAAACATCCTGTACGCGAACGACAAGTTCGACATCACGGACGTGGTTCTTGAAGAGCTGCAAAAAACGACAGGAACAGAAACGACGACACAGACGGGAGAGCCGAGAAGGTAGCCCATGGAATACACGCTTGAAGAGATAGGAAAACGTGCGGACGGGACAGTGAAAGGTGACGGCTCCATCCGGATCAGGGGTGTGGCCAAGATCGAGGAAGCGGTACCGGGCGACATTACCTTTGTTGCCAATCCCAAGTATATCCGGTATATCGAAGAAACAAAAGCATCGGCCGTGGTCGTAACGGAAGGCATGGAAATCACGGCGGCAAAGAATTATCTGGTCTCCCGGAATCCCTATTTCACTTTTCTCAAGATCATCCGGATCTTTCACCCGGAAGTGCCTCCCCTGGAACCCGGCATACATGCGACTGCGGTGATAGGAGAGGGTACGGAACTCGGAAAGGACGTGGCCGTTGGCCCTCACGTGGTGATAGGAAAGGGATGCAGAATAGGCGCGGGGAGCATTCTCATGCCGGGAGTATTCA
>CAYXFJ010000145.1:3433-7689 GCA_964464265.1 uncultured bacterium | reverse complement strand
CGAAAGTCATCCGGTACACAGAGTGCTTGTCTATTCATAGAAAACCTTGTATATTGGGTTGAAAGGCTGGTTTTGTGATGAATGTTTAAGGGTGTGATCCTGACCCGGTGGGCGGAGAGCAGGAACTTGCAGGATAAATCGTGTATTATAGAGCGGATGGCTAGATCTGCCATGAACAATCGGACATCAAATAAAAATATCCCGGAGTCCTGCCTGCCGGTAAAGAGTCCGGTAATGACTGCTGTTTTTTTCTTGACTGCTTTAGTTATCCTTTTTATACGCTGCTCTGAAAATCCGGCAGGTCCTGCTGAAACTGATCCGCAGGATTTTTCCGTGTATGCCGGAAGGTGCCTCAGAATTAAAGAATCTGTCGAACTGGAGATGCCTGCAGATGATGCAGATGACACGGGATGGTCATATCTGTGGGAAGCCAACGTGGGACAGATACAGGGCCAGGGTTCAAAGGTGGTCTTCCTGGCGCCTGATTCTCAGGGACAGGCTGCCGTGACAGTCCGCGTGCTGGATAAAGGGACTCTTCTGCGCCAGAAGTCCTTTACATTTGTTGTTTACAAACAATTCATCCTTTTGAGGGCGGACGATCTGAACGAGTATGAACCGAATACCGTAACCCCGCGCTGGCATAGGTTTATCAGTTACCTCCAGCAGAAAAAGATCAAAGCCTGTCTGGGGATGGTAGGACATTACCTGAGGAGGAGGAATCCTCCTTTTTCATCGTATCTGAAATCGCTGGCTGCGTCAGGCCAGTTCGAGATCTGCAATCACGGATTCACTCATAACTTGAACGGGATGAATGAAAATGGCGAGCGGTACAGTGAATTCCGGAACACCTCGTATGGCTATCAGAAATGGCATCTGATGATCACCCAGAAAGTGGCAAAGCAAAAACTGGGTATTACCCTGCGGACTTTCTACGCACCGGGTAATGATCACGATGAGACTACGGTGAGAGTGCTTGACGAAAACGAGGATATTGAAATCTGGCTTCTGGGGAACCCAAATTCCAGCAAGTTCATTATACCGGAATCCGGATCTATGGAATTTCCGACCGGCCGGCCTGATTTCAGCGTATTTTCTGAGCAATACGATCCGGAAAAGACCCTCATTATGTATGGAGTGCATCCCAACCAGTGGGATGATGCGAGGTTCGCCGAGTTTGAACGGATCATCCGGTTCCTCGAACAGTCCGGCGTTACTTTCATCACGGCGTCGGAGGCATACGGTTTTTTCCATGAGGATTTGTAAATCCGTGACGGAACCGGATTCACAGAAAGAAATTCTTCATGCCCCATCATCAGCAGATCAGTTATATCGCTCCGGCTGCCCCCGCAAGGCGAAGGCCGGCTACAGGGCAGGAGCCGTTCCTGAGGCCTGAGATTGGCTTTACTCCCAGATGGTTCAGAATGAAGCTGGGCATCGATTTCGGGAAGAAATGGCATACGGATCTTTTGTACCGGAGGAAAACGGTTATTGCCATGCGGGCGGAACTGAGGCGCCGCTTTCCGGGAACGGCGATAGGAGGCATAGACCGGCCCGATTCTCCTCTGGACCTTCTGACAGGGATGTACGGAGGTGCTGTGGTGGCTGGGATTTACGGCATTCCTCTGGTCTACGCGGAGAATAACTGGCCGAACTGCAGGCAGAAGTATCTTACTGAAGAAGAGATCGGTCATCTGGAACCTCCCGATCTGGATACAAGCCCTCTCTTTCAGGATATGCTGAGGCAGGCGGAACTGATCGCTTCTCTGGAAGGCAGGATAGAGGGATATGTGAACTGGCAGGGAATACTCAACAATGCCCAGCGTATCCGGGGGAATGCAATCTTTCTGGACATGCTGGACAGACCCGAATGGTGCCTGCGTTTTTTTGAAGATATTTTTACAACCATGACCGGGGCTATGAAGCGTCTGAACGAGCGCCAGCACAGAAGCGGTGTGACGACCGGTTTTGTGACGGTCAGCAATTGTCTTGTCAACATGATCTCTCCCACTCTGTACCGGGATCTTCTTCTCCCCTTTGATAAGCGCCTTGAGGAAACGTCCGGAAGCATTGCCATCCACAACTGCGCGTGGAAAGCGGATCCCTATCTGGAGCATTACGCTTCGATCCCGGACGTCGGTTACATAGATATGGGACTGGAATCGGATCTCGCCCGCGCGAAAGTATTATTTCCGCATGCGCGCCGGGCGGTCATGCTCACTCCAAAGGACCTGTCGGAAAAAACAGTGGATGAGCTGCGGAAGGATCTGGAAAGGATCGCAGGGGAGTACGCGCCCTGCGATGTTGTGGCTGCGGATATCGATGCGGGCGTACCCGACGGGAAGGTGCTCGCGTTTTATAAAATGTGCGAGGAATTGAGCCGTTTCCGGTAAAAATGAGAGATGTACTCTGGCGGTCTCTTACAGGGAAAGGGTTACCTACAAAAGCCTGCAAAGGAGAGACGGACTCAAACACCCCGGAGGATGAAAATGATAATAAATGGATATTAAAATATGAATGTATTTAATGATCGGAGACATACCATGTTATTGAACCGGATGCGAAAAAATTGGCCTGAAAGAGGGAGCACCATTACCCTGATCGGCGCACTTCTTCTTTCTCTCTGCTGTTCCCGGGATGTGGAGAAGGTTTCGCTGAAGGAAGAATCCCTGAAAACCCTTTCGGTTTTATCCGAGGCTCTTATTCAGACGCAGGTCCCCTTCAGGACTGAGGCCTCCCGTGTGACGGAAGCCTCTGGCGGGACGGAAATTCATTCCGGAGCCCTTTACTGTGAATCCTGCGGTGTTCATCATTCAAGGGCAGCGGAAGCCGTTTATCCGTTTGCAGTCATGTACAAACATACATCTGACCGGAGGTTCTTCGATGCGGCCAGGAACCTGGGCACCTGGCTCATCGGCCAGCAGCAGCCGGACGGATCCTGGAAAGAAACCCCGGAGGAATGGACAGGCACGACCACGGACCAGCTGCTGATGATGGTTATGGCTTTTCAAATACTGAAAGGGGAGCTCGGCGACGGGGAAAGAGTTGCGTGGGAGAAATCCATACGAAAAGCTGCCGATTTTTTAACGGAGACCATGAGCCCGGAATTTGCCAGCATCAATTATTGCGCGACGACCACTGCATCGCTTGCAATGACGGACAGGTATTTCCCGGATCCGCGGTATTCGGAAAAAGCCGGGAAACTGGCACGGCAAATCCTGGCCAAAATGGATGAGGACGGATTTATCGACGCGGAAGGGGACAGGATATACGGGATCAAATACGGGGCGGATCTCGGGTACGAGATAGACATGTCCCTGTGGGGTCTGGGACTGTACGCGAGGATAACGGGTGATGAACTCGTTCTAGAGGCAGTCAGCAGTTCGCTCGAAAACCATCTCTGGTTCGTTTATCCGGACGGATCCATTGACGGATCGTCGGGAATAAGGTCTAATAAATGGACCACTTATGGATCTGCCACAGCTGACGGATGCCAGATCCTTTTCAGTCTTTTTGCAGGTTCGGATGCCGCATACAGGACAGCGGCTGTTAAAAATCTGTACTACCTCCGGAAAATGATGAGAAACGGGATCATCGGTTATGGGCCGCATTACTGGGAAATTTTTCAGGAAAGCCCCTGCCTTTATCCCACATTTGTGAGAGCGAAAAACCTCGCGATGACCGTTGAGCTCGGAGAACAGGAAGCGGGAGAAATTCCGGAATTACCCGCAGATCGGACCGGATGGATGAAACACTTCCGGACTCTCGATGTGGTTCTTATAAGATCCGCGAATTTTATGGCCACAGTATCTGCCTACAGGTACAAGTCATTAAAAGCGAAATCCGGCAGCAAATACATGCACAGACCGTCGGGTGGTTCCATTTCGAATTTATGGGTGGAAAACCATGGATTTCTTCAGATCTCAAGCCAGACTGAATACAACAGGTGGGAGCCCATGCATTTTCCGGAGGTCACCGGCATGAAATGCCTGACCCCGAGAATAGAGTTTGAAAACGGGAATGGTTATTTCACAAACCTCTATGAATTCGACGGAAGATTAGCTGCGGTTCAGGGTAAAGGCAGAGCGGCCGGGGAGATCTCTGTATCCGGAGAGCTGTCAGACAGAAACTGGCTGCCCGGGGGCGTGGCCTATACCTGGACACACCGGGTCTATGATGACGCTGTGGAAAAGGAGATCAAGCTCCGGTATCATGGTGGAAACCGTGATGTAAAAATAATCGAGCCAATCGTTCATCAT
>CAYXFJ010000145.1:1028-3423 GCA_964464265.1 uncultured bacterium | reverse complement strand
GAATGACTTTTGAGCTTGAGGATTCACGTAATATGAGGATAACGGGTGAGAAGAGGACGTTCCGGTTCGAGGTTCTGGAAGGGGAAGTCCTGCTCGAGCAGGGAAAAGATGCGTCCTCATACTGGTCGGTGTACCCTTCGATCAGGTGCTATCCGATCGTACTGCATGTGGCCGCACCCGATAAAGGATACGTACAAAAAATCCGCTACCGTATTTCGGTTCTGTGAAAAAATCTCCGGAGATCCGGACGAGATAGTTATATGAGATTATTCTGTTAATTCGGACGCGCTAATTGTCTGAGCGTATACCGGGAATCGGACAGACCAGGATTTCAGAGGGCGGTTTCAGGGCCTTATGGAATACCGCGAACCGAACATCACCTGCCGCCCGAAATCGGGATACCCCACGACCGTCGTGTAACGGCTATCCAGCGCGTTGACAACTTCCAGATATAACCTGAGCTGTCCCTTGCCTCCGACCGCGTATCCTGCTGTGAAATCAAGACTGACATAATCGCCCAGGTCATGCCATATGCCTCCCTGAGCGAACCGGTTGTTCTGGTAGCGCGAGATATATTTTATCAGCAGGGAGCCGTCCAGCCGGCCGTTGTCGAACATCAGTCCGCCGTTCGTGATCAGGTCGGGTATCTTTTTGTTATTCTCCCACTTTCCATCAGCCAGCACGCGCGAGCGGATGCCGGTCACGTTGAAAAACATGTACAGGCTTCCGAATAAGGAGAACCGCGAGTCAAGTTCCACACCGATCTGGTTCTGGTCCTGATTCTCGTAGAACTCGAGTATCCTGCCGTCCTCAGCCTCATATGTAGTGCCGCTGTAAAGGATGGCGTCTTTCTGGATGACCGCGAATCCGGTGAGCGCCACCTTTCCCTGAGTGCTCCATCTCTTCTCAAGACCCAGATCGAATTTGTACCGGGTTTCGTCTTTCGGTACCTGAAAATCTGTGTCCAGGGTACCCACTCTGGGGTTGATCTCTCCGGCTGCCGCGTTGAACTCCAGGGACACACCGGATGTCACGGCAAATGTCAGACCGAACGTGCCCTGAACAAGAGCCGGCTGCCATTCGTTTAAAATGGGCGGCACTTTCGCAAATGCGGTACCGCTTCCCTCTATGTCATAGGCGCCGAACTCATTGTACAAACTTTTCGCCCAGCGGATTCCGCCGTTCACTCCCAGTGCCCCGAACTGATGCTCGTCCACGATGACAAAGGAGTATGTTTCGATATCGTTGCGCCTGCCTGTATAGAAACGCTTTCCGTTTGGGCTGATCCACCGGTTGTACAGTCCGCCCGCGCGGATCACGTTGTGTCCGATAAGAGAGGCGGTCTGTAATAGTTGAAGACTCCACTCATAATCTTTTTCCGAAACACCCGTGATCGCATGGGTTTTCGGATCTTCCGTGTTCACCACAGGATCGCGGTGTGCATAGGAAAGTTGAAACTCGGTGGACAGGTTCTCTTCAGGGTGAACGAACGCTTTGATCTGAGCGATAGAGGATTTCAGGGGATCGTAAATGATTCTCGCGTCCTGCAGAGCTTTTGTTGCCGGAGGAATTGCGAAAGTCAGCTGCTGGCTGCCGTTCAGATGGAAGAAATGACCCTGAATGGAAACTGCCTGTGCAGGATTCCATTCGAGCTGTCCGTACAGGTTGTAGAACGTTTCGGCCGCGTGTTTGCCTTCAGGTCCTGCAGTGCGGTCATAACCCAGGCCGATGCCGTACTGCAAGGTCTCTCTCTTCGAGCCGTGCGCGAGATGAAGCCTTGTCCTTGCGAAGGAACCGTATTCCGCCTTCAGGGATGTTTCGGTCGCTTCATAGGATTTTGTCTGTATCTTGATGACTCCTGCCAGGCCTGACAGACCCGTTAAAAGGGCTGCGCTTGACCGGACGATTTCTATATTCTGAATATTCTCCGCTGAAAAGAAATAGGGCATTTCGTGGAACTCTCTCTGCCACATGCCGTTGATGGAGTATTCAGGATACGGATAGACCTGTCCTCTTATGGAAACGAACTGTTTGACCTTTCTTCCGCGGGTTTCTATCCAGGCTCCAGGAACGTATTTGATAGCATCGACCGCTGTTTTCGCTCCCTGCTCCTCGATTTCCCTTGCTGAGACTTCGCTTGTTGCAAGCCTGAGAGAGGGGAGCTCCACTACCGGATTCATAATAGGATCTTCCCTTTTAGCAGTGACAACGAACGGACGGATCCGGATCGCTGCCGGGGCCATGGATATATCGAGGAATGCATAGCCCTCATCCTGTACCAGAACACTGCGCTGGAGGGTTTTGTATCCTATGCTGGATATACGAAGCGTGTAATTGCCTGCAGGCAGGCCTGTGATCTCGAAAGAGCCGTCCTCGCGGCTGGATGTGCCGGCGG
>CAYXFJ010000145.1:0-972 GCA_964464265.1 uncultured bacterium | reverse complement strand
TGTGATTTTCCCACGGATGCTGCCGGGGCGCGCGGATGCGATAGATAGGAGGCTGAAGGTCAGGAATATTAAAACGAGAAGAGAGATCCTCATTTTTGAAAGATACATGGCAAATCCTTAATATTTGTTTAATATCGGTGGATCTATAGTTTTTACATATACTCTATTCAACTTGGAGAAGTTCCTTAATATACTGAATTTAATTGAATTTTTAAAAAAATAGTGATGTTGTAAAGATGAACTATGGGTAAAAATTCCATTTGTTTTTAAATAAAAATCAATTATAATCAGGACATAAATCTTTCCTATTCCTGATGGCATTTCTTCGTGACTCACAACCGACCGCTACGGGTTTTTTAATTGCATTCCAGTTATCGTTAAGCCTGCGGGACTGAATACGCATACGCATCTGATTCTGCTTTGATTGACAAGTTCCATTAAAAGAGCGATAGAGATGTGAATGAGAATAATAGTATTGGTGCTGAAAAGAAGTTTAAGAATATAGAAAAAAACGGGGAGCGATATAATGCAATTAAAGAATATCAGTATTGCCACGCTGATCCTGTACCTTAATTTCTTACTCGGATGCGCTACAACCGGACCAGTGAGCCGGCTGACCTCTTCGGAAGAAACAGGTGCTACGAAACTGATGGCCGTCAGAATGCCAGAGGTTTTGCTGATAATCGGGAATGATAGCGCAGAGAGGGGAAAGATCGTCAGTATGGACGGGGATCTCATCGAGTTTTTACCCTTTCCTTACTGGCAGATGGATTCAAAAAGTGTATCTATTGGTGATATAACGTCCATCAAAGTGATTGAGCAGCAGCAAAATGCCATCAAAGGCCTGAGCTATGGATTTGCTTCGGGAGTTCTTCTGCTCGGAGGGTTAGGCGCAGCAATGAGCAGATATAACACTGATTTTCAGGGTGTATTAATTGGTAGCGCCCTATTGGGTGTGGTTACAGGCTTTAT
>CAYXFJ010000144.1:0-7730 GCA_964464265.1 uncultured bacterium | reverse complement strand
CCGCTGTCTGATTGTCCGTGATGTTCACGGCATCCACGCCCTTCCGGAAATAAGGGATTTTTTTTCTTATGGCATCTCCGTTCGCGCTCTGAGGCGGACCCAGTTCTCCGGTCACCACGAACAGGCCCTGTTCAATTTTTTGCTGTAATGTCATTTTTGATCTTGCTTTTAATAAATAGTTCAGGTGCAGTGATACGCCTTGTGGCCACGTTCCACCACGCCGACGTTTTTTCCAGTTCCCAGTTGTGTATCTTTTCAAAACGGCTCAGAAACGGCATTCTCTTAAGCATTTGTGAGCGGTAATAGATACGGTACCATACGCATTTCCTTTCCGTATGGACCTCGCACATTCCATTCTCTCCTGTGCCGCCACAGGGGCCGTTCCTTATCCGCTTCGGGCATCTCTGGCAGCATATAAAAGCGGTATGGCTCAATATGCACTCGCCGCAGTGCTGGCAGCCGAACACAGGGACCTTGACTATATCCTCGAAGAAAAGAAGAACGCGTGAGAACGCCCTCTCCTTCCACGTATACGCTTTTAAATTGAGCGTTGCCAGAGATGATTTTTGGTTTTTTTCCATAAGATTGACCTATAAAATGCGTTCTCCCCGCTTCCCTTCTCCGCCCCGGCCTGCGGGTGAGTTATCGAAAACTTCAATGACATGGTAGAGCACAGCCGGCACGATATCCGTGAAATGGGAGTGCATGTAGCTGTGAATGGTGTTGATATAGGAAACCATATTTTTTTCGTACGGATCCAGATCCGGGTCCGCGGGGTGCAACAGGCGGGCGATGGTGCGGATCTCATAAGAGGGAATATCCAGATAAACGATCGTCGATACGGGATTCTCCATCTGATTCAGAAAGGTGTGGGTTTCAAAATCCGGATTGACATAAAGTTCAAGTGAGATCAGCTTTTTCCGGTCCCACAGGGAATCGTCCTGATACAGGCTCTCAAGAACCGCAAATTTTTCAGGGTAATCATTGTTCTGTGTGCTTTTCAGCCGGTCGATGAGCTCCGGAAGTCTCTCCTCTTTCGGGCACAGACCCGTTCCCTTGATCGCGTTGTTCAGGGTGAACAGGCTGTCCCCCCGGTTCTTCCCGAAGGTAGCCACCGCTGCGTTGTGAGCCCCGGACCAGTCCGGCATCTTCCCGCCTTTCATTGTCTCCAGATTGGCAAGCCTGTCCTTGGTATTCCAGGACATGAACGCATCGTTGAGCTCCTTGAGCTCGTATTCCCGCCACTTCCCTCCGACCTTCGCCCGGATCAGACCTGAACGTACGCGGGATGTGTCCACTGTTTTCTGATGAAAATAATCCCCCTTCCAGAATCCGCTTGACTGATGCTGAAAAACCCTTTTGTCCATACTGTAGAGTACCTGCCTCCACAAAGCGAGCATTGCTGCTGATATCCCCCCCACTCTCAGGAAATTCCTGCGTTCCATACCGGTTCTCCGAAGGTTAATGATAGGTGAGTTATACCATTTTAATAACAACCATGGTGATATCATCCGCCTGAGGCAGCGGATCTGAAAATTCTTTTACGGAATCGGAAATCTTCTTCAGAAGATCCCCTGCGGAAAGACCGCTGTTGGAGTGCACGCACTGGATGAGACGCGCTTCCCCGAATTCCTCCTCATCGGTGTTGGCCGCTTCTGTGATCCCGTCCGTGTACATCACAATCCTGTCCCCGGGTTTCAGTGACAGCGTGGCGGTCTCATACTGCACATCCTCCATCATGCCCAGAATGATTCCTCCTGTCGTCAGCTCCTCCACTGTTCCTTCCTTATGGACCAGATAGGGAGGATTATGCCCCGCATTGCAGTATGTAAACCGGTTCGACCGGACATCCAGCTCCCCATAGAAAAAAGTGATGAATTTATCCAGATCCGTATTTTGATGGATCAGGTTGTTAATCCTTGCGACCATCTGCTCAACGGGAAAGCTGCCCGATACAAGAGCGCGCAGGCTTGCCTGCAGGTTGGCCATTAAAAGTGCTGCGCCTGCTCCTTTGCCGGATACATCGGCAATGGTGATCCCGTACCGGTTTTCCTCCACTGGAATTACATCGTAGTAATCCCCTCCGACCTGACGGCTGGGGATATTGACACCTGCTATATCATAATGGGGAAGGAGCGGCATGGCAGAGGGCAGCAGTTCCTGCTGCATTTTGCGCGCAAGGTTCAGCTCCTCTTCCATTCTCTGTTTTTCCAGTGTCTCCTCGAAGAGTCTTGCATTTTCAAGAGAGGTGATCACCTGATTTCCAAGCGTTTTTAAAAAATCCAGATCCGCATCATCGAATCCTTTTTTGGAAATCTTGGGACCGATCGCGATGATCCCTTTGGTCTCATCCTGAATACGCATGGGTACGAGAACAGCCAGTCCCATATCCTGGTATTTCCTGAAACGGTCAGTTTCATCGAGAAGGCACGGTTCGGATAGATCGAGAAGCTCTTCTGAAGTCTCGGTCAGCGGATCCATCCCTTTGGCAACAAGAGGTTCCATTCTGTGGTTCTCTTTGGTGAAAACCACACAGCGTTTGACCAGCAGCTCTCCCATTATGGCAAAACTTAAAAGGCTGGCAATCTTGCCCCTGTCAAGCGTGAGGTTCAATTCACGGCTGATATCGAAAATCGTATTCAGCTGCTGGATCTTGCGGTCAAGACTGCGGTTCACTTTTTTGATTTCTTCCACATTTAAACCATTGGCCACGGCTGTGGCTGCAATATTGGACAGTGAATCGAGAAACTCGATCTCATTTTCTTTGTACGCTCTTCCATTGACCTTTTTTCCGTATCCTACAATGCCTACCATCCCCTGCGAGGAAACCAGGGGGAGGAGCAGCTCGATCTCGAATTTTTGAAAGAATTCCACCCACGGACAATCCAGATCGCATTCCTTCACCAGTACGGCATGCGGGGGAGGATCATTTATGTCCAGCTCTTTTCCGATGAATTTTCTTGAGAGGCCTTTCACCTCCTCAACAACGAACTGTCCCTGCCGGTGCTTTTGCAGGAGTACCAGTCCCTTCGAGATCAGCATATGCCCCATGGGAATGCGCAGGATGTTCTCTATAGTGGAATGAATGCTCAGCGAGGATGTCAGGGACCGGCTGATTTCGAACAGGGAAGTCAGTTCCATCAGTTTCTCATCCAGGCCCCTGGCAGGCATCTGTCCGCGTTTTTTACGTTTTTCAACCATGCAATCTCCACCCTGTGCTATGAGAAAACCGCTGGATGGTGCTGAAACAACTGCCATCCATGGCGGTGTGGTCATTCTATTCCTTCTTCAGGAAATATTTGATCATCTGCACTTCATTCACGCCGGATCTGGACTGGTACTTCACCTCATCCATCAGCTGTTTCATCAGATAGATGCCCAGTCCTCCAACCCGGAGTTCAGCCAGATAACTTTTCATGTCCGGAAGTTCCACGTCCTGCATTGTGAAACTTTTTCCACGGTCTGTGACAATGATGGTGAATTTTTTAAAATCGATCTTGATCGCTATATCGATATTGCAGCTTTCATCGCACTGATAGGCATGTTCAATGACATTTGTACATGCCTCATCTATAGCGAGTTCTATCTTGTTGACATCATCCTTGTCGAAACCCACCTTTCGTGCGACCCCGGATACAAAATTGCGTATTATCTCCAGGTTGTCCGTTCGGCTCGGTATTTTCAAACGGTAACTTCTGATATCTTTATTCATTTAGCTGACCCCTTTGTACGGTCCACCAGGTTTTATTTCTTTTCGGAGCCTTTGTATTTCTTTACGGCCTCCGCCTCTTTGTCGAATATTTCATAGAGAACAGGAAATCCCAACAGATCAAAGACCCTGAATACTTTCTCCGAGGGCTCAGCCAGTTTGATATCCCCTCCCTTGTTCCGTATATCCTCGATGAATCCCATAAAAACTCCCAGCCCGGCACTGCTGATATAATTGAGCTGGGCAAGATTCACGACGATATGAACCCGGTTGTCATCCACCAGATCCTGTAATGCCTTCTCGAACTCAGGTGCCGTATGAGCATCCAGATACCCTTTTAAGTATACGATAGATACAGCACCAAGATTCTTGGTATTCACCTCAAATCCATTCATACTTCGTCTCCTCTTTTATATAAAAGTCAGAATCGTTCTCTTTCAACCTGTAACTCTCAGAATAAAAATAGTGACATCGTCATGACGCGCGACTCCCCGTGAGAATTGCTCCATATCCTGATGGATTTCCCTCAGGATTTCCTGCGCGGAAAGACCCGAAAGAGGAAGAAGAGCATCACCGAGCCTTTTCTCTCCGTACTCCTGATTTTCCGGATCGCGGGCTTCGATAAGGCCGTCGGTGAACAGGAAGAGTGTCTCTCCATGGTTCATGACGAATGTTTTCTCCCTGATCAGGCTGCCACTAACCTCTGTAGGGGCAAGACCCAGGCCCAGACCTCTGGTCTCGATCCAGACGACTTTCCCTTCCTTCATAAGAGCGACCGGCGTATGACCCGCCCTGGCAAGGACTATTTTTCTTTTAGAGGGAATAAAGATGCCATACACCATGGTCGCGAATGTATTCGCCTCAAAATTCTTCCTTAAGAAAGTATTGACCTCCATGAGGATCTTTCTGGGAGAAGTGAAATGAGGTGCCAGTGCCTGTATCACTCCTTTCAACTCCGCCATATAAAACGCGGCTGAAGCTCCCTTACCGGACACATCTCCAATCACGATATCCAGACGGTCAGGACTGACCTCGATCACATCGTAAAAATCACCGCCTATTTCGTTGGCAGTGACGCAGAAGGCATCCAGATCGAATCCTTTGATTCTCGGCATTACTTTTGGAAGCAGCCGCATCTGTGCATCATGGGCCATTTTCAATTCTTCACGGTATACTTCCTGTTCCACCGTTACTCTGAGGAGCTTCGTTGTTTCAAGCGCTATCGCCATCTGGTCTGCCACTGCCTGAAAAAGGCCGCGGCTCTCTTCCAGGAAGCCGAACATATCTGTTTTCACAGCATAAAGGATGCCCAGTGGTCTGTTCTTCAATTGAATGGGAGCAGCCAGAAGCGAACCTGCTTTTTTATTCCACGTGCGGATGTCGTGTGTGTTCCTGTTTTTTGCCAGATCGTTGATCAAAATCACGGATCCTGTCTCCTGAACCTGCCCGCGTATGAACGTTTTAATGTTCCCGGGCAGTCTGTCGATATCCTGAACGGTCAGGCCGCATGAGCCTGCTGTACGGAAGGTATTCCTCTGCTTCAATTCGATCCAGCTGTAGTTTGCATCGACAATATTCTTGGCCAGCTCCGCTGTTTTATCGACCAGATCTTCTCTGTCGAAAACTGACCCGATCGCTGCGCTCAGGGCCTGAAAAGAGCGGATCTCCTTCAGACGCTGATCGATTATTCCGGCAGAGGGCAAATGGAACAGGATTCCAAGCAGTGTCATCCCCCAGTATAAAATATAGAAAAAATGAAATACTCCGAGGAACACCCCGGCTGTCAGGCTGAAATTCTGAACTACCTTCGGCGAGCGGAGGATCAGGACGACCGCAAGCGCATAGGCTATCGCTCCGAAGAAGAAGACACCGACTTTCTGCTGTTTGTTCAGATAGTGTATCCACTTGCACCGGAATCCATTGGCGAGTGCGAAAAAGACCATGATTCCGAACAGGACGTTCTCGACCGCCGTATCTCCCACGGGCAGCCATGAATCCATTTGAAAGTTGGGGTCATCACCCTGAAAAGCAGCGGATACCATCAGCAGTACAATGGAGATGATCAGCAGATGAAAATCTCTGGCTGTGTGCTTGCTTTGCTGTATATAGATCAGCTCTTTCAGGATCATGAATACGGACAGTGAAAGGAAAACGACTGCCAGAAAGACCAGAACGGAGATCAAATCCCTGAAGGATGAGATCTGGAACTGATGTACCGGCGTACCGGTGAAAGAGGACAATTTTTCAAGAATGCGCAAGCCTATCCACAGCACAGGAGCCGCTGAAGCGGAAATCCAGAGTTTCTGAATGAGAGACCTGTTCCGCACGAATGGGACATTGGAAATCCCCCACATCCAGAGTACAAGCAGAATCAGGATCAGTAACTCATGCGTCAATCTTCCGGGATCATAAGTACCGTTCATAAATTGAGGCAGCTTTTCCGCCAGGAAGAGAAGAACTATTCCGGCAGGGGGAAGGAATACCAGAGAACGGTACGCGTTTGCCTTCATCGGATACACCTATACGATTTTGACGATAACAGCGGTCATGTCATCATGCTGTGGCGCGCCGGCAACGAAAACTTCAATTTCCTGCTGCAGCTCCTGAAGTATCGATTCTGCAGGACGGGTGTGGTGGGTTTCGATTATCCGTGTCAGCCGCTTTTCTTCAAATTCCTCGCGTTTGGGATCCTGCGCCTCATTAAGCCCGTCTGTATAGAAAAGGAACACATCCTGTTTGTGCAGAGGTATAGTACTTTCCTTGATGGTCCTGGCAAAAAGTTCGCCTTTTTCAAGACCCAGTGCAATTCCCGGCGGATCCAGGATCTCTGTAGATCCTTTCGTGGGCCTGCGCAGAATCATCGGATTGTGGCCTGCTCTGGCAAAGGTGAGAATATTCTTCTCCAGATCGAAGACACCGTATATCATGCTGATGAAAATACCCCGTTCAGCATTCTCATAGAAGAGATGGTTGATATGCACCAGCGCATGAGCGGGAGATGAGAGATCGTGGGCCTGTCCCAAAATAAATCCTTTGGTCAGTGTCATATAGAATGCAGCCGGGATGCCTTTGCCCGAAACATCCCCGATCACGACACCCAGCTTCCGGGGTCCAAGAACGATAAAATCGTAATAATCCCCGCCGACCTCTTTTGCAGGCAGGCAGAAACTTGCTATATCGAGATTGGCGATTTTCGGTATCTGTCTGGGCAAAAAATTGACCTGAATACGCCGTGCGATCTCGAGCTCTTTCTGTATGCGTTCGCGTTCGTAAATGCGCTGGAGATAATCCGGGACGTATTTTTGGGAATCCACAGGAACAGCGGAACTGAAAGAGGCCAGGATCCCTGAGACAAGGATCATTCCCAGTATGCCGCATAAAATCCACCCGTGCAAATTAAAATATCCACCTGCTGAGAACGATGTTATGCCGTAGAACAAAACCGGAAGAGCCATCATGCCGGCCAGCACTGTTAAAAAATCGAAACGCCAGAAGAAAACCATGACGAGAATTCCCGTCAGACCGCTGACGATCATCTGCAGCCATAACGATTCCAGTCTTGGAATGGACAGACTGACGAGCGACCACAGTAAAATGATGATCGGGATTTCCAGCACCGGTTTCTTCACCTTCCTCCTGATGAGGCTTCCAAGAAAGAGGCTGAATATTACGGCGATATAGATGGAACTGCGGAGGGTTTTGCCTATCACGTCAGCTGACGGCAGGGATGTATTCCAGAACGTATACGATGCATCACGCAGGGTGAAAGATCCGCTTAAGAACCGCACAGCGAGATAATTCAGAAAAGCGATGAGGCCGGCCAGTATCCAGCTCAGAGCGAGTCCTCTCAGGAGAGTCTGTCCCAGTGTGGAGGTCCATATTCGCCGTCTCAGGACATCGAAGGAGTGGAGCTTTTCAGACCAGACTTCCCGCGTTAAGGATTCCCCCACAGCAAACACTGCCCATAATCCGCCGGCTACAAACGGAGCTGTAAGGGATATGGCTAACAGAGTCCAGCCGG
>CAYXFJ010000143.1:7560-7864 GCA_964464265.1 uncultured bacterium | reverse complement strand
AAATTCAAATAATACATATAATGAGACGGATTGTTCAACCGAAGCGATTGATATATGAGCAATGGATCGAATTCCACATCGAATGTCAGTCTCTGCGAAAGAACCACCTGAAAGATATCCCCTGAAAAAATATACTGCCTGGCTTTTTCAACGGTCCGGCAATAGGATTGCTGGGTATAGTTCGAGGTAAAACGGACCGGTTTTTCTGGCTTGCCGTTATCACCCAGAGCATGAAGCGGATGAATTGTACTCAACCGTTGTTTGAGATACTCAAGCTTTTTTTCCACATGTTCCGTTGCATATA
>CAYXFJ010000143.1:2062-7550 GCA_964464265.1 uncultured bacterium | reverse complement strand
GACCTTCCGGTAGGTCTAGGCAACCCTATAGTGCAGCTTTTCAGGGCGATCTCCGACGGAAAGATAAAATACATATCAGGCACATCCAGTACGGCCGGATTCTTATCCGGTATATTTTCGAAATACCGTACAGCATCATATGCGATATAACCGATTGCTCCGCCTGAAAGAGGAAACACAGAGGGAGGCTCTGGACCATTCTGAACAAGAGTCTTCAGCATTTCTAAAGGATTCCCCTCCAAGTCGAATGTCTCCCCCTCAACATCAATCCGTATATGTTCACCTCTGGATTGAAATCTTAAAAATGGCCTCCCTCCGATAAAGGAGTAGCGGCCCCGTTTTTCACGGCTCTCGAGGGATTCATACATAAATGAGTAATCGTCTTTAGCATAAAGACCACTGTAAAGATCCACCGGAGAGTAACAAAGTGGCAGGGTCTCTGATAATGACCGATACGTCTGAGGTAACCTGGGCAGCATGCTTTTTACTAACCGTGCCGATGATGTTTCATTTCTTTTCATAAGCTTTAATTTTTTGCCTGTGTCTTTCGTGTCGCATCCTTGAACTGCCTGATGAGTCTCTCCAGGTTTTCTCCTTTCCTGATCGCTTCGATTATCCGGCTCCCGACGATCACGCCGTCGGCATGATCACACAGCTTTCTGATCTGTTCATCCGTGGATATGCCAAAGCCCGCAGCCAGCGGCATATCCGTAAGCCGCCTGATTTTTCTCATGAAATCCGGTAAACCCGGTGGGAGCCTGTAGCGTGCTCCCGTGGTACCAAGCGTCGTAACACAATAAATAAATCCTGAAGACATTTCTGCTATTTGCCGGATTCTTTTTTCCGAAGAGGTCGGGGCCACGAGAAAGATCAAATTGATACCGGTTTCTTTGCGCAGAACAATCCATTCACCAGCTTCCTCAACCGGAAGGTCCGGGACAATCAATCCCGAAAAGCCGGCCTGTTTCAGATCCTTGAAAAGTTTTTTCACACCGTATGCCAGAAGCGGATTCAGATAGGACATCAGTATCAATGGAATCGAGAGGTCGATTTCTTGAATGGCACCCAGGAGCTTATGCAGATTGATGCCGTCTTTTAAAGCAACCTGAGAAGCATATTGAATGGTCGGGCCATCAGCGATGGGATCGGAAAAAGGAAGGCCGATTTCAATCATGTCAGCGCCCTCCCGGACCAGGATCTGTATATGATCCATAAAATTTAGAAGGTCAGGAAAACCTGCCGTAAGATACACGATCAACGCCGCTTCATTTCTGTCTTTTAATTTCCTGAAGATATCCTGAATGGTCATAGGAGATTCTCCACACTCTCGACGTCTTTATCGCCCCTGCCGGAGAGATTGATGACCACGATCTGGTTTTCATTCATTTTCTTTGCAGCTTCAACACCGAAAGCAACAGCATGCGCACTCTCCAGAGCTGGTATGATGCCTTCCAGCTTGGACAGCATTTTGAAGGCTTCCAGGGCCTCGCAATCTGAAACGGTTGTATACTTCACCCTTCCTGTTTGTTTTAAATAGGCGTGTTCCGGTCCGACACCTGGATAATCCAGACCGGCCGAAACCGAATGAGTAGAAGATATTTGTCCATTTTCGTCCTGAAGCAGATAGCTCATGGAGCCATGAAGAACCCCGACAGTCCCCAGAGACAGGGAAGCGCCGTGTTCTCCGGGCGCAAGACCATTCCCGCCTGCTTCAACTCCCACCATATCCACATGGTCCTCCAGGAATGGATGGAAAAGTCCTATGGCATTGCTCCCTCCGCCCACACAGGCAACCAGAAGGTCTGGGAGACGATTTTCTTTTTCCCGGATTTGCTTCCGCGTCTCCTCTCCGATCACAGCCTGAAAATCACGGACCATCATGGGATATGGATGGGGACCGACCACGGATCCGATGCAGTAAAACGTGTTCTCCACATGGGTGACCCAATCCCGGAATGCTTCATTGATGGCATCTTTCAGGGTTCTGGAACCCGTGTCAACCGGGTGAACCGTGGCTCCGAGCAGGTCCATCCTGAAAACATTCATACGTTGCCTTTCGATATCTTCGGTTCCCATATAAACTTCACAGGGAATGCCGAAGCGCGCACAGGCCGTGGCAGTGGCCACTCCATGCTGGCCCGCCCCTGTTTCAGCGATGATTCTCTTTTTCCCCATATATCGGGATAGAAGCACCTGTCCGAGAGTATTGTTGATTTTATGCGCTCCTGTATGAGCAAGGTCTTCGCGTTTGAGATAAATGCGTGCCCCACCAGCATAGGCTGTCAGCCTTTCCGCAAAATAAAGAGCGGTAGGCCTTCCCGCATACTCCCGAAGGAAATGGCACAGTTCTTGTTTTAAAGTCGCATCGCTACGAAAATGTTCATAGGCCATTTCCAGCTCCTCCAGGGCCACCATGATGACTTCCGGTACGTATTTGCCACCGAATAGTCCCCAGTGCCCCTTTTCATCCGGATACGATCTCACGATCGCGCCTCCTCAATAAATCGCTTCACCAGGTATGGATCTTTTTTCCCGGGATGGATTTCAACACCCGAAGAAACATCGATACCAAAAGGATTGGCTTTCCGAACGGCTTCCCTTACATTGTCCGGATCAAGTCCTCCGGCGATGATGATGCGTTCCGGAAGGCCGCAGGCCAGATTCCAGTCAAACGGCTCACCGTCTCCTGCCCCGGGATCCAGAAGAAATGCAAAAACGTGAAAGCTCTCTATTTTTTCTTTGATGGATGCTTTTGTATCTCTTTTCGTGATTGGAATGCGCTTGATAACATCCCCTTTGATTTGACTGCAAAATTCCGGTGATTCGGATCCGTGCAACTGTATATAGGACAAGTTGAGTTTTTTTGCTATTTCCAGAACCGTTTTCAGATCCGCATCCATAAAAACACCTACCCTCACTATATGATTGGGGACGTTTCTGATGATCCGTTCAGCCTGTTGGCTTGTGATCCGTCTTCTGGACGGTGCAAAAACGAATCCCAGAGCATCCACGTCGTTCCTGACGGCATGGACGGCGTCTTCGGTCTCAGTGATCCCGCAAATCTTTATGAACAGATGTTCGTTCATAGCGACAGCTCCTGCTTCCACATTTTGCTTCACTATTTTTCTTCAGATTCATCCGATTTCATGAAACGATTCAGTACAGCACCAATACTGCCGGCTTTCATTAAAGAAGTTCCGATCAGAACCGCATCAAATCCGGCCTTTTTTATGCGGTACAGATCGCTTGATGAATGAATGCCGCTTTCACTGACCGTAACAGGACCTTCCGGTATTCTTTTCTTCAATTGGATGGACGTTTCCAGGCTGACCGAAAAATCATCCAGATTCCTGTTGTTGACGCCGATGATCTCTGCCCGAGTTTTCAATATTCCGTTCAGTTCGTCCGCATCGTGAACTTCAACCAAGCAGTCCATCTTCAAGTCCCCGGCTATCCCGATAAATCGATCGATCGAATCCCTGTTCAGCAGCCGGGCTATGAGAAGAACAGCATCCGCTCCCAACATGCGGGATTCGTAGATTTGATATTCGTCAATGATGAAGTCCTTCCTCAGAATGGGTAAGTGCACCACCTTTTTAACAGCGGAGATCAATCCATCTTCACCTCCAAAAAACCGTTGGTCCGTCACTACGGAGATGGCACTTGCACCGTAACTTTCATAAGTCTGCGCGATGGCCACAGGATCTATCGATTCTCTGATCACTCCTTCAGAAGGGGATCTTCTCTTGATCTCCGCAATGATGGAAAAACCTTCCGTGAGAAGACTGCCTTTGAAACTGCGGATTCCGGGATGTAAATCCAGCCTCATTTTCCTGACCGGCAAATCATTTTTCTTCAGGAGAACTTCCTGCTTTTTTACTTCGACGATATCTTCAAGAATGGACATCTGTCTTTACCGGTTGGTGTATTGTTTCAAGGATTCCAGCTTTTTCATGGCCTTTCCGGAATCGATGGATTGAACGGCCGCATGAATACCTTCCTGAATCGATGAGGCTTTTCCACTCACGTAAATGACTGCTCCTGCGTTCAACAGGGTCACGTCCCTGGCAGAACCCTTCTTGCCGCTTAGAACGTCCAGGGCAATTTTTGCATTTTGAATAGGATCACCGCCGAGAATTTCCTTCAAACCGACTTTTTTCAGTCCGAAGTCCTCCGGGATCAGCGTGTAATTCATTATCTTCCCATTTTTCAGCTCCGTCACCAGAGTGCGACTGGTCAACGTGATCTCATCGAGTCCGTCTTCACCGTGAACAACCATCACATGCTCGGATCCCAGATTTTTTAATACCCGGGCAATCGGTTCGGTCAACTTTTTGTCGAACACACCCAGCAGCTGTCTTTTAGCGCCTGCCGGATTGGTCAGTGGACCCAGTATATTGAATATGGTCCTGACGCCGATCTCTTTTCTCGGTCCGATGGCATGTTTCATGGCCTTGTGAAGAAGCGGTGCGAATAGAAATCCGAATCCATTCTGATCTATGCATCGGCCAATGCGGTCATGAGGGAGCTCAATATTAATACCGAGTTCGAACAATAAATCCGCACTGCCGCATCTGCTCGAGATGGACCGGTTGCCGTGTTTGGCCACTTTACAGCCTGCACCAGCTGCAACCAGCGCACTCACTGTGCTGATATTAAATGTGCCACTTCGGTCCCCCCCCGTGCCGCATGTGTCTACAAGATCGTTCTCCCGGGTAACAATCCGTGTGGCCTTATCCCTCATGGCCCTGACAAATCCGGTAATCTCATCAATGGTCTCGCCTTTAAGTCTGAGTGCGATCAGCAGAGCTCCGATCTGAGCCTGTGTCAAATGTCCGTTCATCATCTCCAGCGCTACATCATATGCTTCAGCTATCGAAAGATCTTTGTGTTCGACGAGATTGGAAATCGCTTCCAGAGTTGTCATTTTATCCTCCTAAAAGTGAATCAAACTTTTTCATGATAGGTAGTGGGCAATCCCGGCTTTGCAAGATCCGGAAGACTCCCTCAAAAACGATTCATTTTCATTGTTCCGGTTGACCCAAAGGTTCATCGTAACTCCCCAAAAACAGGATTTCGTATATTCTGCAAGCTCATCCTCCCTCCCCCCAAAAAAAAGAGCCGGGGATTGGTTCCCACGGCTCGTTTACCAAATGTAAATAAAAAAGTGGGAACCACCAGGGTCCCCACCTTGAAGCAATATTATACTATGCGGGGCACCCTAGGGATGCCACCACCAGTTTGCGCAAGAAAATTTTATAAAATCTGTATACATGATTTGCACTTTCACTCATACATAGTATAATCTAAAGGTAAGTATATCGAATTTATTTTAAGAAGTCAAGAGTTTTTTTTAAAACAAATAAATCGAAATTGAACAGATCAAGCAGAAGATTAAGAAATGCTCTACTTCACAGACTTAAAATCGCGTTGCTATATAACACGTTCTACTCCGGCAGTTTGTAATTCTTCAATACATCCGGTTTAG
>CAYXFJ010000143.1:0-2052 GCA_964464265.1 uncultured bacterium | reverse complement strand
CTCCCACGTCGGCCAGTCCCTGCCGTAGAAGAAGACCATGCGTTCCCGCATGGTTGAATCCATAATCCTGATCCTGGCTGGATCGCCATAGGATATTGACCTGAAAGGCAGCTTCTGATCTGCATATGTCGCTGAACCGTTGAGCAGTAGTGCCTCACGACCGATCCATGTTCCAAAGGCTGCGGTTGCACCTATATTCGTATTGGAGAAATCTTCCAGCCAGGTGCCCTGGAGTGCTGCTGTGTGGTTGATCCAGCAGAAACTACCAATATGCGCTCTGTCAGCAATTTTGTTTACGGTACTCCCTGTATTCGCAGGACGACCGTCCACAATAATCACTTTATCATAGATGTGAGTATATTCGCCGATCTTCAGGTCTTTTGAGATGACCATCGTGTGATGACGAAGACGAGCGCCCCTGCCGATAGCGATGTTCCCTTCTAAATAACAACCGGTTTCAATGGTAGCTCCGTCCACATTCACATTACCGACAAGTATTGCTGATGGATGCACTTCTCCTTCTACCGTTCCCTTATTTTTGTGTTCCCAGCTGGCGAGCTGTGTTTCATACGTTTCACTTATCTCTAGGCCAGGGCCCATCACCTCTGTTAGCCATCTGTTGGGCAGGAAGCCGATATACTCCATCCGCTTCTCGTCCATCCCGGAAATTTTTGGATCCTCACGGTGAAAAAGGGCCGGGTTTCCTTCGGCTACCGCAGCTTCGCGAATCCGGACATCATGAATGACCATTGTTCCGCTTTTAAGAATCACACTTTTTTCTGCGTGACCGCCATAATCGGTCGTGACATTGGCGCCATAGTATACGTTGCTTTCAATCTTTGTTGCGTGAACTACCGAATTCGGGCTGATGTAGGAGCAATCCTGGATCCATAGCGGATTGTCAAAGTTCCCCGTTCGGCTGCTGCCGACATGAACTCTCTCGCTCAGATACACATAGTTCCCGATTGGAATACCCTGGTGAGTGTCCATACCAGCACGGAGATCACAGTGATGACCAATAGTCGTCTTTCCAGCCAGAATCACGTATGGACCGACCCGGGTGTGCGCACCAATAATCACTCCGTCCCGGAAGATCGCAGTGGGATGGATATTGGCGGTTGGGTCGATTGTTATGTTTTCACCTCAGTACTGCTTTCCGTCTATGCCCGGGTAACTTTTCTGTACTTTTGGAGGATTCCTGTCGATTTCTCTTGCTATGTTGTCATTCTCATAGTGAATCCACAGGGAAGGGACCAGACCAAAAATCCTTTGCCGGTCTTCATCTGTTGCAGGCTCTTTGGTGATCTTGGCCGGGTTGCCTTCGGCTAAAGCATTTTCCTTGATCACCATGTCGTATGTGCTCACCGCACCATGGGCTAGAATCGCTCCCTTTTCCAGATGGGTATTAAAGTCAGCGACAGCATCATTGCCGACAGACGAGCCATCTTCCATCCGCGAACCCCGGACGGTCGCATTCATCCCGATCCAGCAGTTGTCCTGGATATATAACCGGTCTGGAATGTCGTTGACGGTTATCCCCGGTGCCACCGAACGGCCGTCCACCACCACAGCGCCATAGTCTATCCGCACGTAGTTGCTGATCACCAACTTGTCCGCACTGATGACTGCGTTACCCAAAATATTGACGTGATGCCCGATCGTGACGTCTCCCTGGATGACAACCTTTGGGCCGATCTTCGTGTAAGATCCTATCGTGATATTCCCCATCAGGACTGCTGTCGGATGAACGTCAGCTTTCGGATTGATTTTAAGAACTCCTGCAGGATATGCATACAGGACGGCTGATGCAAGTATTGCCAGCCAAATACAAGGCTTCATAAACGTGACGTTCTTCATGACTATTCTCCCCGTTCATTACATACAATTACGATTTGTACTGTGTGTCTATGAGCTACTCTTCGATCGTGAAGGACTTATGATAAAACTTGCAAAATAACCTATTAATCATTATCCTTAAAAGGCTTATTCAACACATCTTTCAATATCTTCCCTGCTTTAAAATGCGTCTTCTTCCTTGCAGGGACATAGATG
>CAYXFJ010000142.1:0-7959 GCA_964464265.1 uncultured bacterium | reverse complement strand
TGCAGCAAATGACAGCTCATTCCCGGCTTTATTCAGCACATAATTATGATCGTACCCTTTACCAAAGAGCAGCTGATCATCTTTTTCACCCATGCGTTCACCGATTCTTTTCTGTGACCTGAAGTCGAAAGGTGTTCCCCTGACCGGACGGATTTCCCCTGTGGGAATGGCCGTTTCATCTGTCGGCGTGAATGCATCCGCATTGATAATGAGCTCATGATCCAGAATGGATCCTGACCCTTCTCCGGACAGATTGAAAAAACTGTGATTTGTCAGGTTGAGAATCGTAGGCTTGTCTGTAATGGCCAGATAATCGATTTTTAACTCATTGTTTTCCGTTACTGTATAAGTTACCTTGACGTCCAGATTTCCGGGATAATTCTCCTCTCCGTCTCTGGATAAATAACCCAGCTCGACAGTGTGGTCGTTTACCTGCACTGCATCCCACACCACATTTCTATAGCCCTTGACTCCGCCGTGCAGATGATTGGGTCCGTTGTTCACCGCCAGCTGGTAGGTTACGCCGTCAAGCGTGAATAGACCTTTGGCGATACGGTTGGCAAATCGGCCTACAGTGGCACCCATAGAAGCACTGCCTTTGATGTAGGCTTCCCCTGTTTCGTATCCGAGCACCACATCCCCGATGTTGCCTTTCCTGTCCGGAACCCGAATGGCCACTACCTTGCTTCCATAGTTGGTGACCAGAACCTCCATATTCCCGTTTTTTAGTGTATACAGGTCAACTGACTTGCCATCGTACGTAGTTTTGAAATTTTCCTTATTAATGCGGGTGAATTGCTGTTTGCCAGAGCTGCAGAGAAGAAAAAAATGAAATAAAAAAATTCCGGCTACAAAAAAAACGTGACTGTACGATTTCATCCTTACCTCCTGATATTCTTTTGTTATTTTGACGCTTTTATTATCAACTGCATACGGTATGAAAATCTTTTCAAGAAGAATAATGAAAAAAAAGGAAAATTTCAATCATTATTCAAATATTTTATACCGGTCACGAACCCTGCTCTCTTGCAGAAGAAGCTATTTTTTGAACCTGAATCACAATGCGTTTCCTGTGCAATGCCCTCCGGGTTACCGTTTTAATCCACTCTGAGCATCAGGATCCAAAAAATTTCATCCAGTTGAGCTCTGGCCAGTGCTCAGGTCCATCATTCTTCTGTGGAGAGCCGGGGGTACTTCTGCCTTTTCTTACGATTTTGATAAGCGTATTTGCGAGACGGTTCACGATTTCAGGATTTGTTTCTGCAAGATTCCTCTCTTCACCTATATCTTCTTTAAGGTCGTATAACTGGAATGGCGGAAGATACTGCTCCTCTTTGCTCCCTGGTTTCGGATCGCTCCATCCACCTGATCCGGGACAGAGTACCAGTTTCCACCTCCCCTGCCGGATTGAAAAAGAGCCATTCACGCTGTGATGGACGATTGCGTCTCTCGAATGCTTTTTTGCTTTCCTTCCCAGAAAAGCAGGCAAAAGACTCACGCTGTCCTCACCGGCATGGTCAGGCAATTTTTCTCCGACAATATCCGCACATGTCGCCACGAGATCTGTAAGGCATACAGGATCATTGCATCCTGTGCCTTTCTCTATATGGCCCGGCCAGTATGCAATGAAGGGGATATGGTGCCCTCCTTCAAAAATATCGGCTTTATGCCCGCGAAACACATGGTTGGGGTTGTGCCCCACTGATTCAAGTTCTTTAAAATCTGCCCGGGGAGAGCACCCATTATCACTGGCTAATATAACGAGTGTATTGCCTGTCACAGCATTTTTTTCGATGGCTTCTGTAATCTTTCCAACCATGGCATCAACCTGGAGTACAAAATCTCCGTAAATATTCGTCAGGCTCTTCCCCATGAAAGGTTCTGCTGGAAGGATGGGTGTATGGGGGGCTGGAAAAGCGATGTAAATAAAGAACGGATCCTTGCTGTACTGGTTTATGGTTTCCACTGCCCTGTCCGTAAGCTTCGAAAGAACCTCCTCATGACGGAAATCCGATCCGGCAGGACCTTTTCTCCATAACTCCTGGTAACTGGTATTTTCAGTTACCCGGTCCGGAAGAGCTGTAATGCGGTCATTCTCTATGTACACATACGGCGGCATATCGAGTGATGCGGAAATACCGTAAAAATAATCAAATCCAAGAGTTGTCGGACCATTCAGAACCGGCCGTGTGAAGTCCACCGGTGAGTTCAACGCACCGGCATCACCCGTTCCCTCGTTGAACTGCCATTTCAGGCCCACATGCCACTTTCCGATGCAGGCTGTCCTGTAACCCTTCTTTTTAAGTAATGAAGCCACGGTCAGACGGTCCGGAGGGATCAGGGGTGGAGAATACCCTGTGAGACCTCCGGACTTTAATTGGGAACGCCAGGAATACCTGCCTGTCAGAATACCGTAACGGGTGGGTGTGCATACGGCTGAACCGGAATGGGCATCCGTGAATACCATTCCCCCGCTTGCCAGCCGGTCCATGTGCACGGTGTTCAGACGGGATTTTTCATTCAAACAGGAAAGATCCCCATAACCCATATCATCAGCCAGTATGTACACCACATTCGGAAGCCGCGAACCCTGCCCGCATCCTGCCAAGATCAATGCTCCCAGACCCAGGGTCTGCAGGAACGTACGTCTTTCGAGGTTTTGCTCGAGTTCCATATATACTCCGGTCATTCAATTGAAGATATTACAATATCCTCCTCCGAAAAGACAGATGCTGTAGAAAAAATCAGATCTGGGAACAGGATGATGCTGAAAGGATTATATCCGTGATCCCGGAAACCGTATCCGCGTAACGGGGAAGCTTGCTCAGGGTCTGCCACCCCGGACTGTTGCGGAAAGACTCCCACCTCTTATCCCTGTCCTCCATGTTTTCAAAGCCGACCATATACATCAGATTGGGCATTTTGGGTCCAGCAAGTGTTTCGGCAAAAAATACAGGAGTGAGTCCGGTCTCGCGGAATATGGCTATTTCTCCGCCTTCGTTGAACATTTCGATTTTCAATTTACCTTTTTGTCTGTTGTGGCTTTCATAGGTCCGTACTTCGAAGATCCGGGAAGATTTGCCCTTGATATGGGGAGGGATTTCGGGTTTGGGCATGTGGCTGAATGCTTTCAGAAGCGATGTCTCGAACCTGTAGTAAAGGGGATTATTGATATCCGTGTTCAGGAATTCAGCTCCCTTTTCAACATATTCCTTGTCTTCGAGCATTTTATCCCACACAGTCACGAATGATTTCAGATCTTGATGAGGGATCAGCACAAATACTTCCAGATTGTTGGATCCATAAACAGCCTTGAATACTCCCACGGGTTCAATGCCCAACCGGTTCAGTGCAGGAATAACCGCAGTTTTCAGGTAATTTTCGAGCGGACTGACCTTTGGTCTTGTCAACACCTGAAACCTGATCCACTCATAAAAACAGGAATGCTCTGCTGACGGAGATTTCTGGACTGCGGCAACAGCACCGGCCATTAAAGATGTGTTTAAAAATTCCCTGCGTCTCATAGAGTTCTCCTTATTTAAATTGAAATTACCTGAATACAGTTTATTATTCTCAACCGGACAATATCTCATTGATCCGGTGAAAATGAGCGTCCTGCCGAGATAAAGTTTATTCCAGCCTCCGCACACGGACGGCAAATGCTTCCTGAGGATTCCGGATCAGAATCCTCTCCACATCCTTCCATGTGAACCCTCTGTCTATCATCTTCGGCTGTAAATGATCATAAATAGCCCTGAAATTCCTGAACTGCCCCCCTTCCGGTTCGCCGGCATGATACCATCCCGCATCATGCGAAAGAAGTGTTTTTTCCAGTACACCGTGTTTTTTCATGTTAAGAAGCTGATCAGTGTAAAGCATTATGGAAGTGGAATCGTCCGTCACATTGTCAAGGGAGATCCATGCTCCCCTCTCTGCTGCCTGAATATGCGATTCCGGGGTTCCCCTCAGCGCGTGCACCCATACAAAAGCCTCCGGTGACACACCTTCCTCTTCCAGGATCGCGAGCTGCTGGAATGCAGGTTTCTCAGGTCCTGTGTGCGATACAATTGTAAGGCCCGTGGCCAGATGGGTAATGGCTGCCGCACGAATGAGTTTCAAATGCATCCCCGAAAGGGCACTGTCCCGGTCCACTCCGATTTTAATAAAACCGGGTTTTATGCCTGTGTCATCAATGCCATTTTCCCATTCCTCAATCCAGATCGCCGCAAGTTCCTTTGCAGTAAGATCCATTGCCTGCTCTGGTATAAACTGATTCTGTCTTGCACCGTAATAACCTGTGTTTGTCACTAATAAAAGTTCGCTTTTCTCCGAAAGGCTCTTCAGCAAAAGGGGATCCCTTCCCAGAAATGCGGGAGTGCATTCAAAAAACGTATTGACGCCCAGCAATTTTGCTTCCATAAGATAAGGCAGCACTTTCTCCTCTACAGTTTCCCTCACCCACCTGTGATACCCTGTACTGTCCGCTCCGATAAAGTCAACCAGCACATGTTCATGGGTCAGAGCCATACCCATATCTTGCGCCGGTACAGGGCCAAGAACCGTCATTATTTCACGTGAATGTCTTGAGCATGAGAGATGGGAGATCAATATACATACCAAAATCATACAGATCACATTCACGAAGATGAAATGCCTGATAGCAGAACGCATGTTCTTTCCCCTCATATTTCAGTCTTTCTTATTTAACTAAATCCTCAATAAGCCCCTGATCGTAAATGGAACGGTACCCTCCGCCCATATTGCGGCCAAGCCACAGGTGGTAATCAAGGGATTCTGTAGCGGATATATACCTCTTTTCAATGGGTTCCAGTGCCGTTGCAACAGAAACGACCATTTTCTCATTCTCCAGGGTACGAATGAGAATCAGCTCATCCCTGAAGTCGCCGTATAGATCCGCTACCATTAGAATGCGGCTTTTTTCCGGGACTACCGGCTGACCGTGTTCCTTCCAGACAATCTCCTTGCCGTTGAAATCGCCTATTTTTATGGACCTGCCATCCAGAAGTTCACGATTTCCATCTCCATCCCATTCAAGCGGTGTGACACCATAGGGAAAAGGTTCGAGTATTGAATCACCTTCAGCGGAGACCAGGATCCAGTTGCGGTCATCATGACCGGCACGGTTGGACACGCATTCCATACCCGGCGTACGGAAAATATCGGCAGTCCAGCCTGTATGAGCATGGGTCCACCTGGGATCATCCTCCCGGTTCATTTTCCAGATGATATCGCCGCTCCGGGCATCCACCATATAGATTCCGGCGTGCACACTGGATTCAACGATGTAAAAGACCTCCAGTCCTGGACGCATAGGTATGCAGTCATGTATGGATACGATATCCGGATGCAGCCTGTATACCGACCATTTGACCGTACCATCCGGATTCAAACAGGTTGTCCCGTTAAACACTTCCTGTTTGCCGTCACCATCCACATCCCGGACCTCGATCTTGTGTCCTCCGCTCCCGTTGGTTTCAGCAAAACTGTCGAACTCCCATATCCTATTCAGAAACCGGTCATAGGCTACAAAAACCTCGTTCTCATACAGGCCTGTCTGCGTAATCACAGAAGGATGGGTTCCGTCCAGATAGGCAATGGACAGATGGATGCGCGTGGAGGATTTCTGAAGATCTGTAACCATATCCGGCCATTTTGTTTTGTATCTGAGATTACCCGTCAATCCGTCGAGTATGGCCACGAAAACAGAATCCCCGATCTGCAGGCGTGTGATGACCTCGCATCGTCCATCGTTATCCATATCCCATACATTAAAGGGCACATTGTTGGCACTTCCATAACAGTGGTCGTGCCTGCAAATATCCCTGCGCCAGAGTGACCGTCCATAGGATGTGAAAACCTCGAGCTGTACAGGAATTCCAGGATCCTGTGACATTTCATTGTTTCCATTGTCCATTCTTATTACGCAGTCCAGAAGGCCATCCCCGTTCACATCCCCGAAAACAGGAACCAGAGATCCCGGCTGACATACAGGTTCAAAGGAAACAACCACTGAATTCTTTTCGCTTACAGTGATGCCGGTCCACTCAGATCGCTCTCCGGATTTTCCCGAACTGTCCACAGGTCTCACATAGTAGTGATAGCGTTTTCCGGACTCCAGTCCTTCATCCACATAAGTTGTGCCTTTGACTACCGGCTTTTGGTTCAGCCTGAAACCTGCATGGTTTCTTGCCTCTGAACGGTAAACATCAAAACCGGTTGAGTTTGGATCTGTTTGAAGAAACGCCCAGCTTAAGAGCACCCTTCCTTCTCCAAGTGAAACAGCACATAATTTCCGCCTCTCTTCATCCCATGCTCCCCGGAAAGGTTCCCGTACCGGTCTGAATCCAATATCCGGATGCCGTATGCCTGCCGACACACCCAGTGAATACCCGCAAACGAGATAAGCCTCGCTTCTCGCCCACGAACCTCCCATGACGCTGTTTTCCAGCAAAAATGGATCGTCGATCCGGTACATCCAGGCCCGGGTGGCAGGATCATCCCTGTTCACAGCCATTTGCCATACATTTCCTGCCATTCCAAAAAGTCTGTATTTATTTGCATTTCCCCATTTTGCGGGCTTTAAATAGGTTGCCCAGCTATCAAAAGGCCTGTTCCTTTCCTTATCGTAATTGACATTCCTGTCCGGAAGACCGTCACCCCATGGGTATTGTTTTGATGGCAGTGCCCCCCTTGCTGCAAATTCAAATTCCGCTGTGGTCGGAAGCCTGTAAGCTCTTTGCTCCTTTTCGGATATCCAGTTAAGAAAAGCCTTGACATCAACCCGGTTGACAAAGATGACCGGATAATCTTCTTTGCCAGAGGGGATCACGCCCTTTTCCCAGTGCAGAGGAGGAGCGTATCCTGTTCCATCTGTAAATTTTTTATACTCCGCATTGGTGACAGGATGATCCAGAATCTCGAATGTTTCGATCCTGACCAGAGGTCCCTTCTGCGCACCCCTGCCCCTGTAATACGTTCCCTCAGGAACAGTGACGAATCCTTCAAGGGTGGCATCCTGAGATAACAGAGGAATGGATATCAAAACAAACAGTGCAAGCAATGCCATCATGGTTTTCATGATCAATCTCCCGCTGTATAAAGCATGAATTTCTTTATAATACCATCCCGATGAAAAACCAGTGCTGATGTTATCCTGCCGCGTTCGGAATCTAACGGGACTGTTTTTTAGCGGATTTCTTCTATGATCTCCCCGGTTTTCGTATTCTTCATGATCCGTTTGACTCGGCCGTCAGGCATTTTTTCCTCTTTTATCAGATGGTATTTGCCTTTCGTCCCTTTATTGACTCCTGCTGCTGATTTTTTCTCTGTTCCATGCCATTCTTCAAGATTTACAGGTTCCCACTTTTTCGTTCTTGCCGACCGGTAGCAGGCATCGATAATCACATTCACCACATAGCCGTCATAAAAGGTCTCCATGGGCGCGGTCCCGCTGTCCATGGCTCTGAACATGTCAGAAAACATATGCGTGTACCCCAGCTCATGAACTTCATCCCCCACCGGGAAAAGCCATCCGGACTCTCCTTCCGCTTTTTCCGCCACATATCCCTTCTTTCCTGCAGCTGTGAACATCTCAAAACCGGTGCGCAGAAAATGGTTCAGCCAGATCGTTCCCTCTGTTCCGGCAATCTCATCCCGCAGATCCATTCCCCCGCGGAAGGTCCAGCTGACCTCAAATTGTCCGATCGCCCGGTTCTCGAAACGGATGAGACCTATGCCCTGATCTTCCGCATCAATGGGATGAACGAGGGTATCCGCAATGCACATCACTTCGAGGGGCCTGACATCCTTGCCGATATAGTTTCTGATGATCTCGATGCAATGGCATCCCATATCTACGATTGCACCGCCTCCAGCCCTCTTCAAATCCCAGAACCACTCACTGTGGGGTCCCGGATGGGTTTCCCTTGACCGGACCCA
>CAYXFJ010000141.1:0-8134 GCA_964464265.1 uncultured bacterium | reverse complement strand
ATAAAAACAGCTGTTTATTTTTATTACAATTTCTTCTTGATTTTTATATTGACTTTTTTCAATTTAAACCTTATTGTTAATGTACATTTAAATTATAGCCTTATCATTTGAAATGGCCGAAGAACCGGATGGAATACAATGGCAGTTGAATCCCTTATCGAAACCAGAGAAACCGGCCGGAACTTTTCCGTATCCTATTACATACGGGCCTATAAAGCTGCCTGGAGATTGGAACGGAACATCCACAGCATCAAGCTGAACCTCATCCTGTGGACAGTGCTGTTCGTTACCAATATCATCGATATCATTATCACTTACTATGCCTTTGCGAAAGGCGCTGTCGAGGCCAATCCGGCCATGTATCTGATATCAAAACATTTCGGGGACGTGGCTATCACCTTTTACAAGGGATTCTTTCTCGGTGTTCTTTTCATTCTCCTTCCTTTTATCAAGAAACGTTTGCAGAAATTTCTCATATTTGCCTGTATCGTTTATATACTTCTCACCCTGTCGCACCTGATACGTTTTTGATTCTTTTTCCCTTCCTGAATCACGCTCTGTCATTACCCGCAGATTAACTCTTTTCGGGCTAAAAAGAGCCTCTTTCGTTCCCATTCGCCAAATACATGCACGCTCAAATAGCACTTGATTCATTCGCACGAACCTCGTATCTTTCATAATGCTGTTCCGGCATGTCATAAATGGAGAAATTTCGTGAACATATCAGGCAAGATCACCGGGTTTTTCATCTTGTTTCTGTTCGCTGCCTTTATTTTCCACTGGTACAGGGGACTCGACCACGGAATGCCGCGGGAGCCGTTTTCAGAAACACAGCCGTCCCTCAACGACCTCTCGTGGCTGAGCGGATACTGGACAGGAGAAGGGAGCGGAGAGCGGACAGAGGAGTTATGGTCCTTGCCTCGAGGCAATATGATGCTCGGCTTTCACCGGACGGTCTCTCAGGACAGCAGTACTTTTTTCGAATATCTCCGTATCGAGAAACGGCCGGAGGGTATTTTCTATACCGCCAGTCCTTCGGACAGACCCGCTGTTTCCTTCGCTCTTACGGGATCGGGCAACCGTAAAATCGTATTCGAAAATCCGGACCATGACCACCCCAAAAGAATCATCTACTGGCTGGAGGGAAAAGAGCGCCTTCATGCACGCATAGAGGGAGACGGCGGTTCTTCTGATTCTCAGGAATGGATCTGGTACAGGACGCCCTTCAGCCGGTAAAATAATCCCGGACCGCATCTGCGAGACCGGATTTGAGGATCAATCTTGTTAAACCGATGAATCAATCCAAAGAAGAGAGGCACAGAAAATGAAAGAAAAGACATTCAGGAACACGTCCTGGACCTATATACAGATGATCGTTCTCTTTCTTCTCCGCGTGACCATCGGATGGCATTTCCTCTATGAAGGCATAGCTAAAATCTTCACACCCGGGTGGTCATCATCCTCATACCTGGAAGTTTCAAGATGGTTTCTGTCGGGATTTTTCCAGTGGATCGCTGCCCATCCGGTCATCCTGAAAATCGTGGATGTGATCAATATCGGCGGACTCATGCTCATCGGGCTGGCTCTCATTCTCGGATGCTTCACCCGTATCGCCTGTCTGGGAGGCATGGCTCTGCTTGTCCTTTACTATATCGCCAATCCCCCTCTTGCGGGACTGGATTTCGGCAGCCTTGCGGAAGGATCCTATCTCATCGTCAATAAAAATATGGTGGAGTTCTTTGCCCTGTTCCTGCTTGCCGTTTTCCCCACGTACAGGCTCTGGAGCCTGGACCGCCTTTTCAGGCGTATCCGGAAAATACGGGCTCTCTCCGCTCCCAGACCTGCTGAAAACCTTCCGAATGACAGCCCGAAGGAAGCAGCACAGGAGGAGAGAACTACGCACGATACAGCTCCGGCACCGGCTCCTTCCCTCAAACGAAGGGAGATCATCAAGAATCTGGCAGCCCTTCCTGTCCTTGGAGGATTCGCGGTCGCAGTACTTAAAAAGCAGGGATGGGAAAGCCATGAGGAAAAACTGCTTGAGGATCATGTTGACGCGACCACGCAGGCCACGGTACGCGGTTTCAATTTCGCGAGCCTGAAGGACCTGAAGGGAACGGTTCCCGGCGCCCGGATCGGAAATCTCACGATCAGCCGGATGATCATGGGCGGAAATCTCATCGGAGGCTGGGCTCATGCCAGGGATCTCATCTATGCATCCAAACTGGTCAAAACCTATCATACCAAAGACAAAATTTTCGAAACCATGCTCCTGGCCGAGAAATGCGGGATCAACACCATCCTGACCAACCCAGTGCTGAGCGGCGTGATCCGGGATTACTGGGAGAGAAAGATCGGTAAAATCCAGTTCATCTCAGACTGCTCATACAGGGGAGATCTGTTCAAAGGCATACAGGTCTCCGTGGACAATGGCGCGCATTCGTGCTATGTGCAGGGGGGAATTGCCGATGCCCTGGTCAGGGAAGGTAAGATCGACCAGATCGCCCGGGCCCTGGAGGTCATCAGGGAAAAGGGCATCCCCGCGGGGATTGGTGCCCATGAGCTGGAAACCGTGAAAGCCTGCGTGGATCACGGGCTTGTGCCGGACTACTGGGTCAAAACCCTGCATCACATTGATTACTGGTCAGCAAAACCGCAGGAACAGCATGACAATATCTGGTGCACGGATCCTGAAGCGACCATCGCGTATATGAAAGAGCTCAAACAGCCCTGGATCGCGTACAAGGTCCTTGCTGCAGGGGCCATACAGCCGGAAATCGGGTTCAAGTACGCATTTGAAAACGGCGCGGATTTCATCTGTGTGGGGATGTATGATTTTCAGATCGTGGACGACGTGAATATTGCGCATTCCCTGCTTTCAGAGACCCTGGTAAGGCAAAGGCCATGGATGGCATGAGCCCTTTTATGCAAAATCCAGTGGCATTCCGTAACAGAACAGTTTGTTTGGCGCGGACAGAAACCGGTCCGGCGATCGGGGCAGACAGATTATTGTTAAAAGAGGAATTGTCATGAACCGGCGTACATTTCTAAAAATGACAGGTCTGGCAGCGGTCGTCCATAGCTGCACAAGAAAAATCCCTTCTCCCGGCGTCCGCCCCAATATCCTGTGGCTGGTCAGCGAGGATAACGGGACCTTTCTCGGCTGTTACGGTGACGCCTTTGCGAACACTCCCCATCTGGACCGTCTGGCAGGGGAAGGCATTCTCTATAAAAACGCCTTCTGCAATGCGCCTGTGTGCGCTCCCTCTCGCTCCACGATCATCACCGGCATGTACGCCTGTTCCATGGGTACGCAACACATGCGCAGCCAGAATCCCATTCCCCGCATGATCCGGTTTTTTACGGAATACTTGAAGGAAGCCGGGTATTACTGCACCAACAAAGCCAAGGAAGACTATAACACCCGGAAACCCGAAGGGGCCTGGGACGAATCGAGTCAGCAGGCCGCGTATGGGAAACGGTCTCCGGGACAGCCTTTTTTCAGCGTGATGAATTTTAATTCATCTCATGAGAGTTCCCTTCACCGGAGCGTGGAAACCGTGCACGATCCTGCACTTGTCAAACTTCCACCCTATCATCCCGACACACCTGTACTCCGGCACGACTGGGCTCAGTATTACGACAGGATCACCCTCATGGACAGCCAGATCGGCGAAGCCCTGAGGGCTCTGAAAGACAGCGGACTTGACGAAGATACCATCGTTTTTTACTATGCTGACAACGGAGGCGTTCTTCCCAGAAGCAAACGATTTCTTTACGATTCCGGAACTCATGTGCCCCTGATCATCAGGTTCCCAAAGAAATTCCAGCATCTGGCTCCCCATGCTCCTGGCACAATAGCGGATGAACTGGTCAGCTTCGTGGACCTGGCTCCGACCGTCCTCAGCCTGGCAGGCATCCCTGTCCCTTCCCACATGCAGGGTCAGGCTTTCCTGGGCAGGAAGCGGGATAAATCCCGCCGGTATGTGTACGCATTTCGCGGCCGCATGGACGAAAGGTACGACATGTCGCGAACCGTGAGGAACAAGCGCTTCCGTTACACGAGAAATTTCATGCCCCACCTTCCCTGGGGCCAGCATCTCAACTATCTGTGGATCATGCCCGCCATGCAGTCCTGGCAGGAGGAGTACGACAGAGGACACCTGAACGAGATACAGAGCCGCTTTTTCAGATCCAAGCCTGCAGAGGAACTTTACGATACTGAGAAGGATCCGCACGAGGTTTACAATCTGGCGGAGGATAAAACTTACAGGGATGTCCTCATCCGTATGCGTAAAGCCCTGAAAGACTGGATGCTGGAGATCCGCGATACAGGATTTATGCCAGAGGCGGAAATGGTGAGCCGGTCGGAAGGCTCCACACCGTTCGAAATGGCAAGACAGAAAACCTATGACCTCGGCAGGATCATGAGCGTGGCGGAAATGGCCAGCCAGAGGGAGCCCTCGCGCCTGCCTGACCTGACAGCTTTTCTGGACGATACGGACAGCATGGTCCGGTACTGGGCCATGACCGGGCTTCTGGCCCTTGAGGATAAGGCTGCTCCGGCAATTGAAAAATGCAAATTACATCTCAACGATCCTTCTCTGGATGTGGCGATCACTGCAGCAGAGATTCTTTTCAGGAGAGGACACAGAGAACTCGCTCTGCCGGTTCTCGAAAGAGCCATGAACCATAAAAATCCGTATGTCCGTCTCCATGCTGCCAATGTTCTGGACAGGATGGACGGACAGGCACTGCCTCTTCTCGGTTTGATGCGGGAAAAGCTCGGGGACACCCTGGAATACGTCCCCAGGGTCATGCAAAAAGCGATTGCGGATCTTGAAGGGAAGAAGTGAAAGACCGTGCTGATAACTCCTTGAACCACCGCGGAGGATACTGATCATGAAAAAAGAAAGCTCTTTATCGAAATGTCTGACGTTCTTTTCCATATTCATCATGATATTTTCCATGGTTATTGCCTGCAATAAAGCGCCCGCAGTCAGTGATGCGGTGCACCGCATTGATCCCCGGATCGACCTTATCATTCCGGCAGATGCCAGGCTTGAAACCCTGGCTCAGGGGTTCGACTGGAGCGAAGGCCCTGTATGGGTAGAAAAGGGCGGATACCTCCTGTTCACTGATATCCCGAAAAACACCATTTACAAGTGGCAGGAAGGGAAAGGGCTTGAGGTCTTTATGAGACCTGCCGGTTATTCAGCCCCCGACCCGCCCGGCCTGGAGCTCGGAGTGAACGGACTCGCTGTGGATCCGGAGGGAAATATCCTGCTCTGCGATCACGGCAACCGCTGCGTGAGCCGTCTCGATACACTGGTTTTCACGAAGACCGTGCTGGCCGGCCGCTTTGAAGGCAAACGGTTCAACAGCCCGAACGATCTTACAGTCAAATCCAACGGGGATATTTATTTTACGGACCCCCCGTACGGGCTCAAGGACCTGAACGAAAATCCAGCGAAAGAGATCCCGTTCAACGGTGTATACCGGATTTCCAGGGACGGCAGTGTGACGCTTCTCACAAAAGAGATCACATTCCCCAACGGGATCGCTTTTTCGCCGGATGAAAAGATCCTGTACGTGGCCATCTCGGACCGTAATAATCCTGTCTGGATGGCCTTCGACGTGAAAGAGGATGGAACGCTTGGCAGAGGCCGGATCTTTTTCGATGCGACAGGACTGAGACGTGAGGGATTGCGGGGATCTCAGGACGGCCTGGACGTGGACAGGAACGGCAACATTTTCGCATCCGGTCCCGGCGGAGTACATGTATTTTCCCCGCAAGGAGATCATCTCGGCTGGATCGAGACCGGCCAGGCAACCTCCAATTGTACGATCGGGGACAAGGGGACCATGCTGTATATAACGGCAGACATGTTTGTGATGCGCATCCGCATCACAAACTGAGTTTAATAAAATCTCGATCGGATATCCAGAAGGGCAATGATATGCCCCGTACGCAAACAGCCTGTGAGGCCGGTGTATCGGTTTACGCCGGCCTTTCGTAAACAGCGGGAAACTGCCATGACCCAGGGAGAACAGGATATGTACATTTTGAACGACCGAAAACCAGAAGCTCATGTGGACTGCATGTTTCTCGACCGCTGGTCACCGAGAGCTTTCGAACCGGTTCGCCTTCCCCGGGAAACCGTTCAGAGCCTTTTCGAAGCGGCCCGCTGGGCCCCTTCATGCTCTAATGAACAGCCATGGCTTTTTCTCTATGCGCAAAAGGAGACGGACAAAAAAAAGTTCGCTTCCCTTCTGACCTCCAGAAATCAGGAATGGGCTCCCCGGGCATCCCTTCTTGTTTTCGTTCTCGCAAAAAAACATTTCGATTACAAAAACAGGGAAAATTTTCACGCTCTTTTCGATTGCGGAGCTGCGTGGATGGCGCTTGCACTGCAGGCACGCAAACTGGGCCTCTTTGCCCACGGGATGGCAGGATTTGACAGGGACCGTTCTTACAAGGTCCTGAAAGTACCTGAGGACCGTTTTACGGTAGTGGCAGCCATTGCCATTGGAAGGTACGGAGATCCGGAACTGCTCAGTGAATACGATAAAAACAGGGAAAAACCGAGTATGAGAAAGCCCCTTCCGGAAGTCGCCCTTGAAGGCCTTTTCCGGGAATGAAAGAGAGGAGCGACTGCCCTGTATCCTGAGCTGGAAGATCGTCGGATCATGAAATCCGACCCCTGAAAATAGGATCATTCAAACATTCTGATTAACTAAAGCTGTAGGAACAGCACATCATGAAACAGCCCTTCAAGGGATTCATCGACCTGACCAGAGCCCATTTCGCATTCGCCTGGCCTCTTTTATTCTGCGCAGGACTGATGCTCGCATTCTTACGATACGGAGATTTTTCCGGGTCCCTTCTCTTGCGCGCTTTTCTGATCGGGCTTTTCGGCTTCGAGGCAGCATTCGTACTCAATGATTTTATTGACAGGGACCTTGACAAAAAGGATGTGGAGTTTGACAAGCTGACACGCTACTGGAGGCCTTTCAAAAAAAGACCCCTCCCCTCCGGCCGGTTTTCACCCCGGGGGGCTTTTGCTGTCTTTGTGATATTCTTTCTTGTCCAGGTGATTGTGATCGCTACCCTTCCCCATCCCAACCGCCTGTACCTGGCGGTGCTTATGATATACAGTTTTTCGATGGAGATCTTCTACCAGCTGAAAAAACGCAACCAGACATTCCCATGGGCTCAGATCCTCGGAAGGACGGACTTCGCCCTTTTCCCTGTGGCCGGCTACCTCTGTCACGGAAGACCGGACAGCACAGCCCTCATGATTTTCCTTTTTATGTATCCGTGGGCACTGGCCCATCTGGGTGTCAATGATATTGTGGATGTGAAGAACGACGAAGCGCGCGGCCTGAAATCCATTCCCATCCTGTACGGGATCAGAGGCACAGTACTGTGGATCGCGGGTTTTACTTTATTGCATTTCCCGCTGGCAGTCCTTCTTATCCGTGATTTTGAGGCTCTGCCCCTTATCATTTCCATCACAGGATTCGCCGTGCTCGCGCTGGCCACCGGCATCATCCTCTGGAAAAAGACCCCTGGTTCCGGACTGACAGCCCTCCCCCTTTTTCATTTCTCTATCGTCCTCCACGCCACAGCCTGGATACTCCATTCTGCAGGCGGTATAAATGGTTAGGAGATCCAGGATAAAATGACCCGGTACGGGAAAAAAACATTTTTCATCCAGGTTCTGGTCTGTCTCCCGATTTTAAAACCGGAATGCCTTCCCGCTCAGATGAACGGAATAGAAAACATTGTCCTGGCCTACGACTCTCTGTTTACCGCATCCATGGAGGAAGAACGGATACCCGGCGCAGCTGTGGTCATTGTGGCGGATAACCGGATCGTTTTTATGAAAGCGTACGGCGTCCGGTCCTTGAAAACCCAAAAACCTGTAACCGTGCATACGGTTTTCAGGCTGGCTTCTGTATCCAAGGGATTTGCAGGTGTTCTGGCATGCACGCTCAAAGAAAAGGGAATCCTGGAGTGGGACAAACCCATTGTCTCATCTTTACCGGATTTCAAGCTCAGTGATCCGGCACAAACGCAGCAGATTACGCTGCGCCATATATTAAGCCATTCCACCGGTCTGATACAGCA
>CAYXFJ010000140.1:7650-8139 GCA_964464265.1 uncultured bacterium | reverse complement strand
GGATCCACGACGCGAAGGTACAAACCCCAGTTCGCTCCCTGATTCTCGACTTTGACGAGCACTGTGTTCGATCCTTTTTTCAGGTTCACTTTCAGAAATTCCTGGTCCGATACTGCTGTCCGGCCGGTGCTCACATTGTATACAACAACCCCGTTCACCCACATTTTAGCCCCGTCATTACTCCCGAGGGTCATGGTGATCTGCCTTTTGTCAGGACTATCGATCTCAATACAGGCATATGCCATTCCCGGAATTCCTGATCCCCTGTCGCTGAAGAGCGAGAAAAAGTTGAGATATCCCGATCCTCCGATCTTGACCTTCTGCCAGGAAACGTCTCCTCCGAAACCGATGTAACTTTTGTCGAAACGGATCTCCTTCTCAGGAGGAAGTGCCTGGTCCAGGCCGGTGCCGGTCTCGAAGGGTCCTATCACCCTGTACTCCCTTACAAGACCTTCCTTCGACCGGTGAACTTTCCACCAGCCATGCAGG
>CAYXFJ010000140.1:7027-7629 GCA_964464265.1 uncultured bacterium | reverse complement strand
TTCGAGCACACTGAATTTTTCAGGAATGCGCGACCTGCCGTCAAGACGAAAGATCTCCAGGGCATTTTCCCGCAAGAGTCGCTGCGCAGTTTGTATGGCGTGCGCTTCGGTCATGTAGCCGCTGGCCACCTTTTCGGTGAGCACCTGTGTCACTACTTTCCGGGCTATGACAGCGTGGCCATAAACCAGTTCGACAACACTGTAGTCGCCCCCGAACGCCATGATCTTGTTCGCCGGAACGGTTTCAAGCCACTCGTGAAGATACCGTATGCTGTAGGAAGGGGAGATGATATGCGTCCAGCACATGTCTATGTAGACGTTGGGGAAGTTCTTGGCCAGGGTGGCGAGCTCCCCTCCGTATGGATACCCTCCGTGAAAAAGGATGAAATCCACATCCGGATGCTCCATGAACAGATTGGCGAGATGTGTGGGATTCGAATGGGTGATCATATTGCCGTTTCCAGCCTGAAGTCCCGTATGGATCTGAACCGGAATACCGGATTCATCTGCCAGGTCCAGGACGCGATGCATCATGAAATCCTGAAGCGCCTTGATCTCCTCCGTGGCGGGGTTGTTTCCGGCCATGAGGGAATCGAAGATTT
>CAYXFJ010000140.1:0-6997 GCA_964464265.1 uncultured bacterium | reverse complement strand
TTATCCACATTGTCGTATTTGAGAATGCGGTTGTAGGCCAGTCCGGATTTCACGCCGATCATTTTGCGGTCCAGGCTTTTTTGAAATGCTTTCTTCAGCGCGAGGATGAAATCATCCAGTGTGGTGCCGGAAATTTCCTGATCCTTCAGGTGCTGGCGGATCTCGCTTGCCGAAGAAATGGAGATGAAATTGTCGAACCGCTGTACATGGAGATGACCGGCTTCCTCAAAAGGAAGAGAATACCCGTCCCGGATGACCCGGTCAATGCCTGCCCGTTTGCGCAGGACCTCTTCATACCATCCCTTCCGGCAGGCTTCCTTCATTTTGTCTGAAAGCTCACTGTAGGTGGCATCGCTGATTTCCTGAATGCCGAAGAGGTCGCGGGCAGCGATTTCGGGGACTTTGGTATAGGCTGTATTGCGCATGGCGTCGTAATAGGGCTTGAACAGCGCCCACCGGTCTTCGAGGGAAAAGTCCTGACCGAAAACCACATTCATCAGATTGGGTGCATTGCTTGCGGAAACAAGGTCCTCTTTCGCATAATGGCTGAAAAGATACGCGAAATCGGCTTTTTCTCCCATCTTGATCCGGTCGGGTTCTGAGAGGAGATGCTCATGCGTATCTATGATACGGATCTCTCCGACCGCCTTTTCTATCCTCTGTTCGAATCCCGGTTCAGGTGCAGGTTCGATCCGGATCTGTGCAGTTGCGAATAAGGAAAAGCACAGAAAGAGAAATAACGATTTTTTGATCATGGCCGAGTCCCTCCGGTAATTGGACAGTAAAAGAATTTTGTGAATAAAATTACGGAAATGATAACGGATGTCATTTGAATATTTTCGATGCCGCAGTTCAACAGGAAATGTAACAAGGATGAGTATCAATTGCAAGGATTGGAATTTTACGGGGGCTGGCGGGCGGAAAAAATTGGGATTTCACAGGGGCCGACAGATAAAAATAAGAGGCGGCAATAAAAAAGGTTGAATATGGCATATTCGGATAGTAAATTATGTGCATTGAGAAAAAGGAGATCTGGAATGGAAATTCGACTTGAAGGACGGACGGCTATTGTAACGGGAAGCTCACAGGGAATAGGACTGGCATGCGCGGTTCTCCTTGCGGAAGGCGGGGCAGGGGTAGTGATGAACAGTCACCGAAAAGACAGCGGAATTGAAGAGGAAGCGGAGAAGATGCGGGGGCGGGGACTGAAGGTCAAGGCAGTTATCGCGGATGTATCTGAAAGGAAGCAGGCGCAAAAGCTTGTGGATGCTGGCATGGAATGGGGCGGGGCGGACATACTGGTGAATAACGCCGGGGGGCTTGTCAAAAGACTGCCCGTATCTGATTTTGACGATGAGCATTATCAGAAAGTGATGGACATAAACGTGAAGACAGCATTCCTGATGTCCCATCTCGTCATCCCGCAGATGAAGAAGCGGAAGTCAGGAGCGATTGTAAATCTGTCCTCGCTGGCTGCGCATGACGGAGGCGGCGACGGCTCTGCAGTTTATTCAGCTTCCAAAGCAGCGGTCTGGACCTTCACAAAAAGCCTGGCCAAAGAACTCGGGCCATTCGGGATCCGGGTGAACTGTGTATCTCCGGGATTCATCGAGGATACATTGTTCCACAAAATCCACAGCCCGAAGGAGCGTTTCGATGCAATGCGATCGGCCGCACCCCTGAAAAGAAACGGCAAGTCCATAGACGTGGCCCATGCAGTCCTTTTCCTGGTCTCCGATATGGCTGCGTACATCACGGGACAGACCCTGGAAGTGAACGGGGGATTGTATCTGTTTTAAGGGAATATCTTTTAAGGAAAAATTTTTTTATCTTGAATTTGAATCGCAAATTTCGTATATTATTCGCAAGGATTTGCGTTCTTAAATGATTTGTTGGACCACCTGCACTGCAAGTTTTCCTTTACGCATTTCTTTGGGTGCCCTCATTTTTACTTCGTTTTGCATTACCACGGATTCACCTGCTGTAAAAATCCACATTTTCTAAGAGGCTCATTTTCATGCACTGGGAGTTGTATCCACTGGGTGAGGACACGGTTTTCATGGATAAAACCAGTGACCGTTTTTTTGTTCTCAATGACACGGCCAGATTCATGCTGCAATGCGTGGAAGGAGGCCTCAGGAAAAAGGAAACGGTCGATGCTGTGGTTCAGGAGTATAGAATGCCGCCCGACATTGCTGAAAGGGATGTGGAGAGATTCTGGAATTTTTACCGGTCCGAGATAAATGGCAGAGCCGGAGTTGAGGCGTTTTCTATTCCGGAAACAGGCTCGCAAAATGCCAACGATATCAGACTGCAGAATAATAAGGCGATTTTGAGCCATTACACCCCTTCAGTAAACGGCCATGAGAAAGATGTAGATTTACAACAAGTTGAAAAGGTTCTTTCATCGAGCCGGTCCTGCAGGCTTGAGGAGGAATGGTTCTACTCTTTCAATGGCAGAAGGTTTTCTATCAAGATAGCGTTGATGGATGGGGACGAATCTTTTCACTCTCTTCCGGGCTGGCACAGAAACGGAGCTCCGGAGGAATCCATGCCGATAAAAAAAGTAGGTCTGGCAGGGTCTTCCGACGGATCGGATCCGGCCGGAAATCCCGTGTGTCCGGATAAAGTAGTGCAGGATGTTTCCATGCGTTTAAGGGCGAAAATTTCGGCAATGCAGTCCCTGCTGAAAGTAAAAACCGATGCGAGTATCAGCGTGATTATCGGGCAGGGAAATTTCGCTGTCCTCCTGAATGACCGTCTGGTCTCTTTGGAGGAAACATTGGCCGGGACAGAGGCCGCTTTTACAGAGGCTCTGGTCAAAGAACTGCATCCCGGCCTGGAGCCGCTGGCTGTCCTCCACGCGGCAGGTGTGGGAGGAAAAACGAGGTGCATGCTTCTGCCGGGGACCAGCGGCCGGGGCAAGACTTCGATCGCTGCAGCTCTCATCCGTAAAGGCTATTCTTATATGGGGGATGACCTGATCCCTCTGGACAGGAATTCCCTTCATGCCTTCTCGGTCCCGCTTTCCATGTGCATCAAAAAACCATGTGACCCATTTCTTTTGAAATCTTATCCTGAGTTGCGGAGTCATGACTGGCTTCATCCGGATTTCAACCAGCATGAGAGAAAGGCCCTGTTCCATCTTCCGCCTCCGTACTCATCGTTTGTGGACCGCAGAACGGACCTGCCTGTATCCTGTCTGGTCTTCCCTTTTTATATGCCCGGGGAGAAAATGATGCTGTTTCGCATATTGCCGGTTGAGAGTTTCTGTCTTCTTGTGGAAGCAGGATCCTGGATATCCCGTGTTCCGGAAGATATGGACAGGCTGATCCGGTGGATACAGAAGATCCCTGCGTACAGGTTGATTTACTCCTGTATTGAAGATGCGGAGAAAAAAATAATGAGGTTGATTGGCAGATGAACCGGTTCCAGATGCTCAAATTTATGGCAGGCTGCCTGGCCATGGCCGAGAACGGCGGTGATGAAGAGATCGAGCGCCGGATCAGTGAGAATATGATCGACTGGAGGACCCTGGTGAGTGTGGGGAGCAGGCATCTTGCACTTCCTGCCTTCTATTCCTCGATGAGGGACAACCTCTTCGGCATGCTCCCTTTCGAGCTGCAGTTTTTCCTTTCGGATATTCATCACTGGAACCGGACACGTAACTGCTCGATACTCCGGCAGCTTCTGGAAATAGCCATGGAGCTGAATAATATCGGCGTCGTACCGCTGGTACTCAAGGGTGTGGCGTTCCTGATCATGAGGCTTTATTTCAGTGTGGGCGACCGTGTGGTCTCGGATCTGGACATCCTGGTTCCCGGAAAGGCTCTCCACGATTCTGTACGGGCTTTGAAAAGGATCGGATATTTTTGTCAGGGGGAGGAGGCGGCTTTCAATCCCGGGGAAATGAAGCATTATCCGCCGCTTTTCCGGGAGGAAGAACCTGTGCGTGTGGAGATCCATGTGAGTCCGGTCAGATCCGATTATTCAGGTCTGCTTCCGGCCGCAAGGATGTGGAGAGAGGCTGCCCACAGAAGTTTTTATGAATCAAAGATCGCTCTTCCTTCACATGACTGTCTTGTGCTTCACAATATCATCCATGCGCAGCTTGAGCATAATTATACATCCATGGGTATCATACCCTTCAGACATCTGTACGACCTTTTTCTGCTGAGCATACGCTTTAAGTCCGGGATCGATCTGGATTTTGTGAAGCGTATGGCTTTGATCAGCCGGGATGATGATGGTAGCAGGGTGCGTCTCTATCTTCACATGTGCTCAAGACTTTTCGGGAATGGGATTATACCTTTGCCGGACTGCGCCAGCAGGTCAAATCTCTTTTTCTCAGATGCTGTCCCTGAGGATCCTCTGTCCCGTGACGGACTGCGGGTGGCTTTCCGGTGGATCCGGCTGATCTTCTTTACCCGGTTCCGGTTTCTCGTGATGATCAGAAATCTGGTCATACGGCTTTTACATTATTTCAGGGTTTTTGAGGCAGTACTGACAGATCCGGCCAGACGCAGGATGTTATTGACCGGACTCAGGAGGCGGGAGTGGTACGAGGAACACTTTGCTTCGCTGATGGACATCTTTCAATAGAGAGGATTCGGTTCCGGTGAACACTCCGTGCGAAGAGGCTGGATTCAAAAGAGCAGTTCGTTGTTAGGTATAAGGATTAGGTTGAAATTTTGAAGCGGCAGCCATCCCACGGAAAATCCCCTGTCAAAGGAGGTGATAGAATGAAAGCCCTCAGGACTGATAAGCCTATTTCCCGGAAGGAAGCAATTCAAAAATTCGGCAAATACGCTGCCTATACCGCTCCGGTAATGCTGGTTCTCTTTGCTTCGAAGAAGAAAGCGTATGCCGGGTCTTTGCCGGAAGGGTGAAAGAATTACTCAAAGCTGTTCGTTTCATTAAACTGAAATGCCCGCGTTTGTGCGGGCATTATCATATTTATCATTCCCTATTGATAAATATCCCGTGATGTCTTATATTGAACGGAAAATAGAAATCATCCATTAATGATCGGATTATTATTGAATCAGCCCATCCTGAAACAATCCCGCATCCGCAATGTGAACTTCGGTATGGACGTAGTGGTAATCGAGCCGGTCAATCTGTACGACTGTGAGATCGGTGACAAATGCTTCATCGGACCGTTCGTGGAAATCCAGAAAGATGTGAAGATCGGAAGTCACTGCAAAGTGCAGTCCCATGCTTTCATCTGCGAGCTGGTGACCATCGGTGACGAATGCTTCATCTCTCACGGAGCGATGTTCATCAACGATCTTTTCTCGTCAGGGGGACCGGCCGGAGGCAACAGGAATAAGTGGAAACCGACCACGATCGGAAATCATGTTTCAATCGGCACGAATGCCACGATTCTGCCTGTCACCATCGCGGACAGGGTTGTGGTGGGTGCAGGATCGGTAGTCACAAAGGACCTTCTCTTGCCCGGTATCTATGCAGGCAATCCGGCGAAACTGATCAGGAAGCTGTAAAATAACGGAAAGGTAGTCCATGCAGGTACCATTTGTCGATCTCAAATCCCAGTATATGACCATTCATCGCGAAATCGACAGGGCGATCAAGAATGTGATACTCGAGAGCGCGTTCATCAAGGGTAAATATGTGAAACAGTTCGAAGAGGAGTTTGCGGGGTACTGCGGAGCTTCGTGCTGCATCGGGGTGGGGAATGGGACGGACGCTCTCTTCATCGCTCTCAGGGCCCTGGGGATCGGCAGGGGAGACGAGGTGATAACCGCAGCCAACTCTTTCATCGCCACGTCAGAGGCTATTACAGCCACCGGAGCCAGGGCGGTTTTTGCGGACTGCGATCCTGTGCATTACAATATCGATCCATCCGATCTCGATAAGAAGATCACGAAAAAGACGAAAGCCGTGATCCCGGTCCATCTCTACGGCCAGCCCGCGGATATGGACCCGGTTAACCACATCGCTAAAAAGCATGGTATATTTGTAGTGGAGGACGCGGCCCAGGCGCACGGCGCCCTGTACAAGGGAAAGCGCGTCGGGATTCTTGGAGATATAGCCTGTTTCAGTTTCTATCCGGGAAAGAACCTGGGCGCTTACGGCGATGCGGGCGCCATTGTGGTGAACGACAGTGCACTCGCTTTGAAGTGCAGGATGCTTGCGGATCACGGCCGTACCGAAAAGTATGCCCATGTACGCGAGGGATACAACACACGGCTTGACGGGCTTCAGGCTGCGATCCTGTCGGTTAAGCTCATATTTCTGGATGACTGGGTACGAGAGAGAAACCGGGTGGCTTCTTATTACGGGAAAAACCTTTCGGGCAGTCCTGTCGTGATTCCTGGGAAAATGGCAGGAATCGGGCATGCCTATCATCTTTACGTTGTCCAGGCAGAGAACAGGGACGGGCTGATCGAATTTCTCAAAGGCGAGGGTGTACAGACAGGCATACACTACCCCATACCGCTTCCTTTTCAGAAGGCGTATGAGTATATGGGGCACAAATCCGGCGATTTCCCGGTTTCAGAGCGGCTTGCGGATCGCATTGTATCGCTTCCTATGTACGCTGAGCTTGCAGAAGAGCAGATGGATTATGTTATTGAAAAAATAAGTGCTTTTTATGGCTGACCCGGCTGCACTGCATCTCTCGAATCATTCTTACTTTGACCGGGAGGGATAATGATGAAAATCTCTGTTAGAATTTTTGCCCAGCCCATCCCCTTATTTTTAACCGTATTACTTTCCCTGAGTCCTGCGGGAGTCTCTTGCCAGACGGAACGGCCGTCTGTCTTCCTTTCTTCCATGAAAAAGCATCAATTCCGCTTTCAATTCCAGTTAGTGACCATGATATCCGCTTCGAATAATTCCAGTTATAAGACTGTCGATATTGACAATGACGGTTTGGATGAACTCCTGTTTACGACGAACCAGAGGTCAGGACTGCATGACAAGGCATGCGTTCAGCTTGAGGGGATACTGTCCCACAGCATACGGTTCAGGG
>CAYXFJ010000139.1:0-8239 GCA_964464265.1 uncultured bacterium | reverse complement strand
TGGTCCTGTCTTCCTGGAGCAGGGTCTTTCCGCTTTTTGCCACCCAGTTCATGACCGTTGAAAGCGTTCCTTTTCCCTTCCCTCCCGTCATCTCTGTGACTTTCATATGCTTGATCTGCGGCGGGGAGGTTGTATTGTTCCAGAACCCATCCTTATTGACCTCATCATAGGTGAAAAAGATACCTGTATGATGCGGATGGTCAGTGCTCTCTCCTTCGCGGGGATTGAAAGGAAATCCCCGGTTGAGCTCTGTACCCGACGGAGTGATGATCGGATACAGAATAGGCTTGGTCAGGCTCTCCTTGAAAAGATAGGATGTGAACAGCTTTCCGCCTATCATCACATCGATTTGATCCGTACCCCTGACAAATGTCACCTCACTGCCTGAGAAGCACAGAATCAGCGTACAGCACAGGCAAACGAGTATAAATGGTGCAATGGTTTTCTTCATCTCATGACTCCTTGTATAAGAAGATTCATTATACCCTTTTTGGGACCACGAAGGGCTCCCGGTAATTCCGGGTCAGCATTTTATTGGCCTCATCATCATCTACAAAACGCTCGGAAGCAGGATCGAACTCAAGGACACGGTCCAGCCTGAAGGCGATATTGCCAAGATGTGCAAGAGCAGACGCAAGATGAGCTGTTTCCACAGGACCGTTCTGAATGGACGTATCACGTGCGCGGACAGCATCGATGAAGTTCTGATAATGATCTCCGCCCTGGTCTCCTGCCGGACCCGGCTCCCTGTTTTTCCCCAGGAATGTCTGAAATTTCTCATATCCTTCGATCACCATATAGCCTTCACTGCCGTAGAAGAGGTTGCCCACACCAGCTCCATCCTCCAGATTGGTGTACCAGGGCCTGACTTCGAATTCAATGATCTTTCCTTCATCAGGATACAGATAGGTGGAACTCAGCACTTCCGGTGTCTCCTTGCAGTCATTCCAGAGGAACTTCCCGCCCATAGCCGTGATCTTTCTCGGAAGTCCCACACCCAGACCCCACATGCACAGATCAGTCTCATGTATGCCCTGATTGCCCACATCTCCATTTCCGAAATCCCAGTGCCAGTGCCAGTTGTAGTGTACGATATTCCGTGAAAACGGACGTTCCTGCGCCGGACCAAGCCAGAGGTCATAATCAAGATTGTCAGGCACGGGCTCAAATCCCTTATTGCCTATATCCCCTCTGGACCGGAAAACGAGACCCCTGGCCATGTACACTTTTCCAATGATCCCTTCTCCCAGCAGTTTCACGGCCTGTTGTATTGCCGGCGAACTTCTCAGCTGAACGCCGTGCTGCACGATGCGCTTGTATTTATGCGCAGCCTCCACCATCTTCCTCCCTTCGAATATGTTGTGAGAAGCCGGTTTCTCAACGTACACATCCTTACCCGCCTGGCATGCCCAGATCGTGGCCAGTGAATGCCAGTGATTGGGTGTGGCGATGCTCACTGCATCGATGTTCTTGTCAGCAAAGACTTTTCTCAGATCTTTCTCCAGCTTTACTTTCTTCGAGTATTTCTCCTGGAACTGTTTCGCCCTTTGTTCGAGAACCTGGGAATCAGGATCGCACAGTGTTGTGACTTCCACATTTTCGAGCGCCATGAATCCCTCTATATGACTCCTTCCCCTCCCGTTGACACCCAGTACTGCGACACGTATTTTGTCATTGGCACCTTTGGCCGAACCCGGCAGAATCATGGGCGCCGCTGCCGCAGCGGTCAGGCCTGCAGATTTCTTCATGAAATCTCTTCGCGTAATGTCTTTCTTCTCCATGAATCCTCTCCTTAGTTTTTATATCCGGTCTTCTTCGATTGTATTTTTCACTACCAAAATTATGGCCTTTTCTCCTGAAAAGACATTTCTCTGGCTTTACAGAGACCGTTATCGCATCTGCCCAGTTTGAATCAGGTACTGAAACACACAGGATAAATCCGGTCAATTCGATTTTGCCATCTCAAGCGCCGACGTGGTGGTCTGATACTTGGTCAGCATGTTCGGAACCTCCCAGGCAGGCAGTTGCCCCTTGACCAGATAGTCGAGGTATTTTTCCGTGACCTGCGCAAAATGAGCTTCATGCCCGACGCGGTACCGGTCCGGTATGATCACATGCCAGCGTTTTCCCTGTTTTTCCATGCTCACATCCGGATATTTCTCTGCGACTTTTGTCATGGCTTTCATCAGAGTGTTTCCGAACGTCTCCGGATCCTGGCCGGCTGCCGGCTCCACGTAGAGTTCCGGACGGTATTTCTGCTCCTTACCCTGAAGAATGATCACGTTCGCCTTTGTTCCTTTCATGATGGAGTAATGCGTGTCCCCTCCTCCTTCCGGCGGTTCAAAATTCCAGATCACAGACACCTTTGCATGAACTCCCCTGATCGTGTATATCATTTCACCGTTCGCATATACGGGAAGGACTCCGTTCTTGACAATCCCCATCAGATATTCCGGAAAATCCGAAAGACCGGTCGATCTGCCGAACTGCTCCAGAGTGATCAGGGTCGGCCATCGTCTTGCATGCAGCATGCGGATATCCGCCGTATAGTCTATGACGACATCCGGAAAACATTCCCACTGCACGAGATCCACGAGATGAGTGGACACGTCCACGATCCCCTCGCCCTGCTGGGTGACATCGAAATACCATGGCGGACGCCTGAGCGGATTGCCTGACACATATTTAAAGAAATGATGCACACTTTCTTTCACCACCGAAGGATCGTCCGGTGTTCCCTTCACCAGCTCTCCGAAAACATCCGGGATCCGGGAAAGCTCTTTCTGAAGGATCGTGGTGATCTCATGCCGCTCGGTCATGATGTCGTATAAAAGCACCCCTTTCTTTTCCGCAGAGGCGAAAGCCTCTTTCAGAAGGAGAAAACCGTCCCGGTCTATGCACATGGGCTTGTCCGCAAGGACCTGCAGACCCGCATCCACTGCGGCCTTGATGTTTTCGGTTTTTTTCCGGTTATTACCGGAGATAACCACCACGTTGCCCGGCTTTTCCCGGATCATTTTGTCCAGAAAATCCGTTCCGAGCGTCACTTTTTCCTCCCAGGATGTGGGATTGTCAGTGCGGGAATTATAATTCCTGATACGATTCAAATGTTCCTCGACATCCGTACCCTCGGGCGCATATACAAATACTTCCGGAGAGACCTGTTTATACATCGACTTCTGAACCAGTGCCGCATGGAAATGGCCGGGATCCAGTGTTATCAGCCTGATCTCACCTGGAGCTCCTGAAAAAACTTTTTTCCCGGTATTTCTGCCGCTGCAGAAAACCATGACAAGAAACATGGAGAAAACAACAAAGATGTGCCGAGCCATAATCACTCCTTTCCGATATTAACGTATTAAAAGCATTTTTCCGGTTCTTCTCATTCCCGATTTATCTTTCAGACAATAATAATAAGTCCCTGTCGGCGCTTCTCCGCCCTGCAGGTTTTTCCCGTCCCACGAAACCGAATATGAGCCCGGGGAACCATGCCAGAGATCTTTTGAAAACCATTCCCTTCCGTTGATGTCGAAGACGAAAAACCGGTACACTCCATCGAGTTCGATACCGTACTCTACGGTTGTGCGGGTGTTGAAGGGATTGGGATAATTCTGTTTCACTGCAAAATCAGAGGGACCAGCCGCATCTTTCCCTTCCCTCTGTACACCCACCACAGCACGGATCAGAAGGTCGATATTATCTATCGGTTCCCAGCCGCAGCAGTCCGGATCAAATGTTCGGTTGCTCCAGGGCTCCCTGTTTTCAGCGCCCAGACTTAGGCTGTCCCCATCGTATACCAGCATAACAAAGAAATCTTCCTCAGTGACCAGCGCTTCTCCGGTGAGATCGATCGTGTTCCATCCCGGGATACCCCCGGTCACATGAGTATCAGGGAGTATTTCTTTTCCCGCCTGGCCATTGGAATACATCCACAAAAACAGTCTGAACCGGGTTCCTCTGGTCGTATCCGTAAGAAAATAATTCACCCTCCGTATTTGTGCGGGATAGGACGGAGAAGTGAACCAGGTGATAAAATAATCCTTGAAGATCGTGCCCTGGAACTGTAGCCCCAGATTCGGCGGATTGTCTTCCCTGTAATCGTCGTAGGCAAGCTCCACCTCATCATACCCGCCCCCCCCATCCTGAGCGCGTGATATCACCGCTAAAAATACACATGTACTTATCAGAAAACAGACGAACCTGTACATGTAATACCTCATTTAATAAAAACCATTTTCCTGGTCTGAAAAAAATCTCCGGTTTGAAGCCGGCATATAAATACGCCTCCTCCAACCGGCCTGCCGTCATCGTCCTTCCCATCCCAGCGCAATTCGTAATCACCCATCTGCTGAACTCCCTTCACAAGCGTCCTGACCACCCGTCCGTGCAGGTCAATCACTGTCAGGTTCACATCTGCCGGTTCACCAAGACTGTAACAGAGCACCGTCACCGGATTAAAGGGATTCGGATGGTTTTGAAAGAGCGTGAAACCGCGTTCGGGTATTCCCTGCTGCCTTAATATACCCGTTCCTTCCAGTCCGGCTTCAATGGCCGCCCTGAGGGATGCCGGGTGATATATCTTATTATAATACAGAATTCTTCCGTTTTTGTCAATAACAACATCTCTGGGAAACGGCGCAACGGATCCGGATCCGCCCCCCTTGTACAGGTTGTACACTGCTCCGTCCTCATCCATGAGAACCGGAAAGGTGATCCCGCTCTGAAGCACGAACGCTTCAATCGCTGGATCGTTCTCCTGCCGGTTCACGGCCAGAACTGCAAAGTCACTGTTTTTGTACGTCTGAAAAAGGGTTTCCACATCCGCCAACTGCGGACCGCACATGGGTCACCACGAAGCGTAAAAAATAAGAAGAACGACCTTTCCCCTGAAGCCGGACAGGCGGCAGCTTTCCCATGTTCCGAAAACGGGAAGTTCAAAGTCCGGAGCGGCATCACCGGGTCCCAGATCCGGGTAACCCGCGAAAACAGGCAATGATACTTTTCCCTCATGATCCGGATCATCTGTTTCCAGATGGATGACCGCTTCAGCTTGATCCGCAGAAGAAGGGGTAAAGGTCACTTCCAATGACCGGGATGCACCCGGAGAAAGGGGAACAGGCATACCCGCTTCATCGATAAAGGAAGAGGAATTGACCTGGAAAATGGCGGGATCACTGCTCTCCATGCCAGTGAAAGTCAGATTCTCCCCTCCAAGATTCTCCAGAGTGACAGTCTGGGTTTCGCGCTGTCCGTCCACCACATCCCCGAATGAGAGAAAGTGCCGGTCCATATACAGATCCGGAACGTTTCCTTCATGAAACAGGTACACCCTGACCGAATCCCAGTCCGCCACAAAAACCAGGGAATCCCTGAATGCTGCACCCATAGCCTGCTTATTCGCGTCCTCCGTGGCGATACGGACAGGAGAAGTGGGATCAGTTACATCAAAAAGACGGGTCAGATCCCATTCGGCCATAAGGAGTTTTCCGTCTCCTGCAGATACATGCGTGCAGAATCCTTTGGCCGGTACATTGGAGAGGAATACGGGACCTTGAGTGCCACCGATACCGAAAATATCGAATCCTGAGGAGCCAACCGCCACATAAGCGACCTTGTCTTCAATGCGGACAAACTGCGCGGCTCCTGTAGTCGGCAGTTTCCAGAGCAAATGGGGATATGCAGCAGTAGCACTCACATTCAGGACCAGGAGGCCTTCTTCTCTGTCAGCCACATAGAGACTGTGTCCTTCAACTGCCACAGAAAAGGCATTCTGTGTGTCAATAAATCCTATATGCACAGGATTTGAAGGATCCGATATATCGATCGCTTCCACACCGTGATGGTGCACGGCTGCGTACAGGATATCTCCGTCAGTACAGCAGTGTTCATAGGAGATATCCGGTGCATGGCTGTATGTGGATAAAAGATAGGGATTGAGTGGATTGGTAAAATCAACGGCATCTATACCGCCGTATCCCCGCGTAATAAAAATTGTATGACCCTGAACAGTCATACGGCGATAAAAGGTTCTGCCAGGAAAAAGTGAAGGATTGTAGTTGCCAAGATGAACCGGTCCCGAAATATCGGAAATATCAAATATGGAAACACCCCCGTAGCCGCTGCAAAAAGCTGTATCATTCTGAACCTGGACATCGTACACATGGACAATGCCTGTGGTTTCCTGCCGGAACCGGCAGACGGGCTTCAGATTATCTTCATAAGCTACCAGTGTCTGTACGTACCCCAGCAGTACAATGCACCATGTGCAAAATAGACCAAGGCGCATAGCACGAGCATGCCGGTTCTTGTCCGAATTGACAGTTTGTCCGGTTTCCGGATTGACAGTCCATCCCGTCTCCGGACCGGCAGCCCATCCGGTCTCCGGACTGCCTGTAAAAAACCGATCTCTATTGTCCATTTGCGCCTTTCTTTTTCTCTTCGGAAACCCGATTCACTTGTCCTAACAAGAAGGACTCCTGTCCGCTTGATAAACAGGCAGGAGTCCTCCTGTAAATTTTCATCCTTTTCTGGAGATCACCCTCCCCGTACAGAGAAGAAACAGGGATCTCCGAACTTTCAATTCAGCACAGCCGGAAACTTACTTGAGAGCGAACCCGAACGAAAATCTGTGAACGGATCCGAAGAAGTCTCCGAATGCGCCGTAGGCATAATCCACCTTCAGGCCCATGGGACCCAACGTTTTCATGATCCCCACGCCTGCAGCTATGCCCTCTTCATCATAATTGAATTTATACCCTGCGCGCACATAGATCATGTCGAACAGCGCATATTCCAGCCCCACATGCAGTCTCTCCGTATAGTCCCTGGGATGCAGGGCATCGATCGCGAGGGTAAGCTTGCTGGTCTCTGATCCCGGTGATATCAGGGTCAAGATGTCCATGGCCAGACCGATCTGCATGGTGAGAGGAAGTTCGAAACGCTGGCGCACATATTTCCCCTGGCGAGAAAAATTGCGGATCGACATACCGAGGCGCAGATCCTTGATGCCCAGGTAGTACAGGGTGCCGAAGTCGAACGCAATGGCGTCTTCCTTGTTCTGCACCAGAAGCTCCTCGCCTAACCTCTCGTCCCACATCAGCGACTCATGCAGGTCCTGCATCGCATATTTGACCTGTGCACCGACTGAGAACTGATTGCTGATCCGGCGGGCATAGGACAGGCCGATAGCGTATTCACCTACGGTGAAGGTTCCCATATCAATGTATCCCGCGTTCATCAGATCAGGATCCTCTGTGCCGTCATAGGGAATGGTTTCCTTGAATTCACCGTAGTCCATATAGATCATGCTGACACCGAATACACCAATGCCTCCGGCCTTATATGCGATCGCAGCGCCATAATGTTTGATGTCCGCGATCCAGTTGGTCTGATTGACCATAAGATCGAGGCCCTCGACAAAGGCCAGCCCTGCCAGGTTGGAGAACATGGCTGTGGCATCATTCGTTACGCCCGTGCTCGCTCCAGCCATCGCGCAGGTCCTTCCCCCGACATCCAGTTTCAGAAAGGGGAATCCCGTCTGGCCTGTTTTCTTGACGACGTCGATCACTCCCTGAGAATATACAAACGAGACGAACGAGAGAGCAAGCGCCGTGATAAGTATATAATGGGTTTTTCTCATTTTTGCCTCCTTGGTTCATGCCATAAGCAGTACGGTTACTTTACCACGACGAACTTGCCGATGACTGTCTCGCCTGTGGCACTCCCGCTCGAATCGAGCTCCTCGACCACGTAGAGGTAAATGCCGCTGATGATACCCATCGTATCAAAGGTATCCTGACGAGCCCATTCTTCATCACCTGTGCCTGATCTGTGTTCAAGGGTTTGGACCAGGTCACCTGTCATCGTGTATACAAGGATGTTGCAGTACGCCGGGAGATTCAGGAAGTTGAGCTTGTCTCCTGAATATTTGTACACTCCCCTGGCATGAAAAGGATTCGGCACCACAACCACTCTGTTCTTCCAGTCTTCGTCCGGTGCTCTGGTCGGAGAGGCTGATTCCGCAAGGCGCTCTGAACCGCTTTTGAGTGCGCCTGTGCGGTTGTGGAACCTGCTCGACTCCACACCGGCAGCGTTGTAGGCCGTAACGATATAGTAATAATCCTGGCCGCGGATCACGTCCAGATCCTCATAGGTCGTGGATGTTCCGGCATCCATCAGAAGCACGAAAGTCGTATCCACAGGATCGGTCTTTTCCGGAGGACGCCAGTAGTTGCGGTAG
>CAYXFJ010000138.1:0-8500 GCA_964464265.1 uncultured bacterium | reverse complement strand
GGGAAGGGTGTAGTTTAAAAATTTTTGCCCTTTTTGCAGCAAGCATACCCTTCACAAAGAAACGCGTTAAACATTTTTTAGGCCTGTAGCACAATTGGCTAGTGCACCGGACTCCAAATCCGGGGGTTGGGGGTTCGAGTCCCTCCAGGCCTGCTATCCATAGGAGAGAACGATGTTTAATAAAATTTCCAAATATCTCAATGAAGTCAGGGATCAGCTTTCAAAGATCAGCTGGCCGAGCCGCGAAGAACTGTTCGGTTCAGTTGCTGTGGTATTGGTCCTGTGCATTGTTCTTTCCATCTTTGTATTTGGTGTGGATTTTATTTTCAGCCGCCTGCTGGATGTGGTTTTCTAAATGGGGGAGCATTCACCAGTGCTACAGTGGTTTGCCATACATGTGTTTTCCGGGCATGAAAAGAAAATACAAAAATACCTGGAGAACGAGATTGAGAGAGCCAGTCTCAAGGATAAAATACCCCGTATCCTGATTCCGTCTGAAGATGTTGTTGAGATGAAAGACGGGAAAAAGCGGATAAAGAACAGGATCTTTTTCCCGGGGTATATGCTGGTTGAGATGGAGCTCGATAAGGTCACTCAGCATATCATTCTGAATGCACCGGGAGTGACCAACTTTGTAGGGCCGAAGAACCAGCCGGTCCCCCTTCAGGAGGATGAGATACGAAGAATACTGGGAAGGGTGGAGGAGAGAAAAGATGAAGAGGTGATCGAGATCCCGTTCGGCGAAGGGGATCCCGTTAAAGTGATCGACGGTCCGTTTTCGGAATTTGCAGGTGTTGTAGAAGAGATCAACTATGAGAAGAAGAAACTGAAGGTGATGGTCAGCATTTTTGGCAGATCCACACCGGTTGAGCTGGATTTCCTCCAGGTCGAATTGGAAAAATAAAAAAAAGCATTTATGGTTTTTGTTGAGGTATCAGGATGGCGAAGAAAGTAGTGGGTATCATCAAGCTGCAAGTCCCTGCAGGCCAGGCGAATCCGTCGCCTCCTGTAGGACCTGCTCTCGGTCAGCATGGCGTCAATATCATGGAGTTCTGCAAAACCTTCAACGCCAAAACCCAGGATAAGCAGGGATTGATCATACCGGTGGTGATCACTGTATATGCAGACCGGTCCTTTTCATTCATCACGAAAACACCACCTGCTGCAATTCTTTTGAAAAAAGCGGCAAAACTGGAAAAAGGTTCGGCGGAACCCAACCGTGAGAAGGTAGGAACTGTGACCCGTGATCAGGTCAGGGAAATTGCCGAGCTGAAATTGGCCGATCTGAATGCAAACGATATTGAAAATGCCATGCGGATCATCGAAGGAACAGCTAGAAGCATGGGAATCGTTGTAGAGGGATAGCCGGTTGGAGTCATAACCGTTCTGCAGTAGGGTAATACAGGCGAAGGAAAGTTACATGAAAAGAAGCAAGCGATACGAAGCCAATGCCGGATTGGTAGATCCCAAGAAAACCTATGCCGTCGAAGAGGCTGTCGCAGTTCTGAAGAAGATGAAAGCGACAAAATTCAATGAGACGGTCGATATTGCCATAAGACTCGGCGTGGATCCAAAAAAATCCGATCAAATGGTGAGGGGCACTGTCACATTGCCTCATGGGACCGGAAAACAGGTCAGGGTCCTGGTGCTCTGCAAATCTCCCAAAGATAAGGAAGCGAAAGAGGCCGGCGCTGATTTTGTGGGGCTGGAAGATTTTATTAAAAAGATCGAGGAAGGATGGAGTGATGTGGATGCGGTGGTGGCCACCCCCGATGTGATGAAAGACGTGGGAAAACTGGGCAAGTATCTTGGCCGGAAAGGGCTTATGCCCAATCCCAAGGCGGGTACTGTCACCTTTGAGGTGGCTGAGGCGGTCAGACAGCTCAAAGCCGGGAAAATTGAATTCAGGGTTGACAAGTTCGGCAATATCCATACCAGTGTCGGCAAGTTCGGTTTTACAGAAGAGCAACTCTCAGGAAATATCAAGGCGCTGATCGATCAGATCGTCCGTCTCAAGCCGGGTTCGTCCAAAGGCCAGTATATACGGAGCATTACGCTGTCCTCTACAATGGGACCCGGATTGAAACTCGACCGGAACGTGTTGACCGAATCGCTGAATTAATCCATAACGGGCATCGTTATTAAAGACAGGATTTGAGAATGGCAAGACCAGAAAAAGAAGCTGTGGTTCAGGAAGTCGTCGAGATATTTGAACACGCGAAAGGGGTGTTCATCACGGATTATCAGGGTCTCAACGTACAGCAGATGGATGAGCTGAGACAGAAATGCAGGGAATCCTCTGTGAAATACCGTGTGGTGAAAAATACACTTGCACGACTTGCTGCTCAGAAAGTCGGCCAGAAGGACATGGTTTCCTATCTTGAGGGACCCTCCGCCATTGCCTACAGTTATGACGATCCTTCTGCTCCTGCGAGGGTTATTACGGAATTTGCGAGGAAGATAGAAAAGCCCAAAATTAAGTTCTCCATATTCGAAGGGGTTTTCTACGGGCCGGACAGGGTCAAGGAAATCGCTGCTCTGCCTCCGAAAGAGGTACTCGTATCCAGACTGATGGGCAGCCTGAATTCACCCATACAGGGCCTGGTCGTAAGTCTGAATGGGATCATTCAGAAACTGGTGTACGCACTCGATGCAGTGCGCGGTGTCAAGGAGAAAAGTTCATAAAACAAACAATAGATAATCATATCTAAATTTTACTTTTGGAGGATAAGGATGGCCGAAGAGAAAAATACTGAGGCGACTGTCCAGGAAGAAAAATCGAAGGTTGCTGAAAGTAAAGAAGTCGAGAAGATTCTCGAGTCAATTAAAAAATTGACGGTGCTTGAGCTTGCCCAGCTGGTAAAAGCTCTTGAAAAGGAATTCGGTGTCACGGCCGCGGCTCCTGTGATGGCCATGGCCCCGGGGGCGGCTGCTGCACCTGCAGAAGCTGCTGAAGAAAAAACGGAATTCACGGTCATGCTGACCTCATTTGGTGCCAATAAGATCCAGGTCATCAAAGAGGTTCGGGCTATTACAGGTCTTGGCCTGAAAGAAGCGAAGGATCTGGTTGAAGCTGTGCCCAGCCCTCTGAAGGAAAGCATCACCAAGGATGAAGCTGAGAGCATCAAGCGCCAGATTGAAGCAGCAGGTGCTACCGTTGAGTTGAAGTAAAGATCATTGACGATCCCAAGAAGGAGAGTGGTCTATCTTGATTAAAGAACCCATCCGACGTAAATCGTTTTCCAAGATATTGTCCGCTGCGGAAATGCCGGATCTCCTGGATATTCAGATCCGGTCTTTCAAAGATTTTCTGCAGGATGATATATTGCCAGGAAAGCGAAAACGACAGGGACTTCAGGAGGTCTTTGAATCGCTTTTCCCGATTTCCGATTCACGGGAAAATTACCTTCTGGAGTATGTGGAGTATTACGTCGATCCCCCGAAGTTCGCTGTGGAAGAATGCAGGGAAAGAGGGGTGACCTACGCTGTTCCTTTGAAGGCCAAGCTTCGACTTTCGGTGCGCGATTCTTACAGTGAAAAGCCAAGCTATATAGACACTCTGGAACAGGTGGTTTACCTGGGCAACTTCCCCTATATGACGGATCGAGGGACTTTCATCATCAATGGTGCGGAGCGCATCATTGTGAATCAGCTGCATCGGTCTCCGGGTGTGTTCTTCGACGATAAGGTCTATCCGAACGGATTGCGGACGTATTCGGCGCGGGTTATTCCGTTCAGGGGATCCTGGCTTGAATTCATGACCGACACGAACGATGTGCTCTACGTTTATGTGGATCAGGGCAGAAAATTTCCTGTAACGACATTGCTGCGCGCGCTGGGATGCTCTTCCGACGAGGAAGTGCTGCGCCTCTTTAACATGATCGAAGAGGTCGAGGTTACTGATCCCAAAATCAAAAAGCTGGTCGGACAAAAAGTTTTCTTCAGCGAGGAAGAAGTCGGGATCGTCGACGAAAAAACCGGTGAAATCATCCTGGACAGGGACAGTATTTTTGAAGAATCCCATATTGCCAGGCTCAAGAAAATGGGCGTGGCAAAACTGAAGTTTATTATGTCCGATGACAAGATGGGCGGATCGGAAGTTATAAACAATACGCTTCGCAAGGATACGGTACAATCCGAAAAGGATGCAATAGAAGCTATCTACCGCCAGCTGAGGTCAGGAGATCCTCCTGATCTGGATACAGCGAGGGCACTGATCGACAGGCTCTTTTTCAATCCCAAGCGCTACGATCTGGGAAGGGTGGGGCGGTACCGTCTGAACAAAAAACTGGGGCTGGATATTCCTGAAGATGTGACCGTTCTGACCAATGAAGACTTTGTCATGATCATCAAGTACCTGCTTGCCCTGCGGGCCGGTACAAAGACCACAGATGATATCGATCATCTGGGAAACCGGCGCGTAAGGACCATTGGAGAACAGCTTTCTGCTCAGATGAGTGTCGGACTTTCTCGCATGGCCAGAACGATCAAGGAGAGGTTGAATATAGGCGACAGCGATCGTATCACTCCCCAGGACCTGGTCAATGCACGTACCGTAATGTCTGTGATCAATACCTTTTTCGGCACCAGCCAGCTTTCACAGTTTATGGACCAGACCAATCCGCTTGCGGAATTAACGCATAAAAGAAGGCTTTCGGCACTGGGCCCCGGAGGACTGACCAGAGAGAGGGCAGGATTCGAAGTCCGTGACGTTCACTACACCCATTACGGAAGGCTGTGTCCAATAGAAACGCCTGAAGGACCGAACATTGGTCTTATCTCTTCCATCGCCACCTATGCCAGAATCAATGAATTCGGATTTTTGGAAACTCCATACAGGAAGGTGATCAAAGGCAAGGCAACGGATGAGATCGACTATTTAAGTGCTGATGAAGAGGAAGAATTCATCATCGCCCAGGCCAATGCCCCTCTTGGCAAGGATTTCAAGTTTCTGGATGAGAAAGTAAAGGCGAGATACAAAGGCGAGTTCCCTGTGGTCAAGCCTGAAGAGCTTCACTACATGGACGTTTCGCCCAATCAGATCGTCAGTGCCGCTGCATCCCTGATACCGTTTCTCGAGCATGATGATGCGAATCGTGCATTGATGGGATCCAATATGCAGCGACAATCCGTTCCACTTCTTCAACCCGAAGCCCCTCTTGTCGGCACAGGCATCGAGCAGAAAGTGGCCAGAGACTCAAGAGCGCTTCTTGTATCGGATGTAAAGGGTACGGTTGCCAGTGTAAGTTCTGACGAGATCGTCATAGAACTGGATAAGAGCGGGAAGCAGAATGTCATTGATTATTATTTCCAGGATAAAGTGACCTACAAACTTGTCAAATTCCTGAGAACCAATCAGGACACCACGATCAATCAGAAGCCCATTGTGTCCGTGGGGGATAAGGTGAAGAAGGGTGATGTTCTTGCAGACGGATGCGCGACGGACCGGGGCGAGCTTTCACTCGGACGGAACATACTGGTTGCATTCATACCCTGGAGGGGTTATAACTTCGAAGACGCTATCGTCATCAGTGAACGCGTCGTTCAGGAAGATATTTATACTTCTGTCCATATTGAGGAATTTGAACTTCAGGTGCGGGATACGAAGAGGGGTGAGGAAGAGCTGACGAGGGAGATCCCGAATGTTTCTGAAGAGGCAACGAAAAATCTTGATGAGAACGGTGTGATCCGCGTGGGGGCTGAAGTTCTGGCAGGTGATATTCTTGTAGGCAAGGTAACCCCGAAAGGAGAAACAGAGCCGACCCCGGAAGAAAAACTGCTGAAGGCGATTTTCGGAGAGAAAGCCGGAGATGTGAAGGATGCCTCGTTGAAAGCCCCGCCAGGAATGAACGGGATCGTGATCGATACTAAAGTCTTTTCATTGAAAAGACGGGATACAAAAACAAAGAAGCAGGATAAAAAACATCTCGACGAAATCGATGCCTGGGGTGAGAGGGAAAAGGCTAAACTGAAGGACCTTCGGGACGACAAGCTCAGATCTGTGCTGCTTAAAAAGGCTTCTATGGGCGTCAGGGATGTTGAAGATCAGAAAATCGTGGTCCGCAAAGGATTGGTATTTTCCGAAAAAATACTCGAAAAGCTTGATTTTGACCGTCTTGACTGGATCAGTCCCTGGGTAGATCATAATGAGACGAATAAAAATATCGGTCTCATCTATCATGGATATCAGAAAAGAGTTGTTGAAATAGAAGAAATGGTCAAGCGTGAAAAGGATAAAATAGCAGTCGGAGATGAGCTGCCGCCTGGTATTATCCAGCTGGTCAGGGTCTATATTGCGAGAAAACGGAAGCTTCAGGTCGGTGATAAAATGGCCGGACGTCATGGAAATAAGGGAGTGGTTGCCAAGGTGGTGCCTGCCGAAGATATGCCCTATCTTCCGGATGGGACTCCGGTAGATGTCGTTCTGAATCCGCTTGGAGTTCCTTCTCGTATGAACCTGGGTCAGATACTGGAGACAAATCTGGGATGGGCGGCAAAAGTGCTGGGTTGCTATTATGCAACACCCGTTTTTGATGGGGCTACCGAGCAAGAAGTGAAAAATGAGATGGTAAAAGCGGGTCTCAACTCAGATGGGAAAAGTGATCTCTTTGACGGGAGGACCGGTGATAAGTTCGATCAGAGGGTTACCGTCGGCCACATTTACATGATGAAACTCTCTCATCTCGTGGAAGACAAGATTCATGCGCGTTCCATTGGGCCATATTCGTTGATCACTCAGCAGCCACTGGGAGGCAAAGCCCAGTTCGGAGGCCAGCGATTCGGTGAAATGGAAGTGTGGGCTCTTGAGGCCTATGGCGCTGCCTATACTCTTCAGGAAATCCTGACAGTGAAATCGGATGATGTCAGGGGAAGAGCAAAAGCCTACGAAGCGATCGTTAAGGGAGAGAATCTGCCAGAACCAGGCATACCCGAATCCTTCAATGTTTTGATCAAAGAACTCATGGGGCTCGGTCTGGACGTTGATATCCGTTAATGCACCCTTAGAGGAGGTGTTGGCCTTTGTCACACGATGGTTTAGAAAAAAGAAATTTTACGAGCATCAGCTTTAACCTTGCTTCGCCTGATACAATCTTGAGCTGGAGCAATGGTGAGGTGCTGAAGCCGGAAACCGTCAACTATAGATCCTATAAACCTGAAAAAGATGGGCTGTTCTGCGAGAAGATCTTCGGGCCAGTCAAGGATTATGAGTGTCACTGCGGTAAGTACAAGCGCATCCGATACAAGGGGATCATATGTGACCGTTGCGGTGTTGAGGTTACAACGAAATCCGTACGCCGTGAAAGAATGGGGCATATCACTCTGGCCGTACCGGTGGTTCATATCTGGTATTTCCGCTCAATTCCGTCGAAGATCGGCTACATACTCGGCATGTCCACAAACGATCTCGAGAAGATCATTTATTATGAATCCTATGTGGTGATCCAGCCGGGTGAATCGAGTCTGAGAGCGAGGCAGCTCATCTCCGAGGATGAATACCTCAAAATGAGAGAAGAAATGGGGACGGCCGAACATCCCCATGAAGAAGAAGACGGAGAGGTCAAGAAAAACCGTTTCATTGCAAAGATGGGGGGAGAGGCGATACGGGAGCTTTTGCAGCAGACGGATATCGAAGATCTTTCCAAAGAACTCCGTACGGAAGTGAGGGCTGAAACATCAGCTCAGGCGAAAAGGGAAGCTCTAAAACGTCTGGCGGTCATCGAAGCATTCCGCAAGCCGGACAGCGGGAAACCGAACAATCCGGAATGGATGGTGATGTCCGTGATTCCTGTTATCCCGCCGGAATTAAGGCCTCTGGTTCCATTGGAAGGAGGCCGATTCGCCACTTCCGATCTGAATGATCTGTACCGCAGGGTGATCATCCGGAACAACCGTCTCAAGAAACTTCTGGAAATCAGGGCTCCGGAAGTGATCCTGAGAAACGAGAAGCGTATGCTGCAGGAGGCGGTAGATTCGCTGTTCAACAACGGAAAGAGAAGGGCAGCGGTTCGCGGAGAGGGGAACAGGCCTTTAAAGTCGCTTTCCGATATGCTTAAGGGAAAGCAGGGACGTTTCCGCCAGAATCTCCTCGGGAAACGGATCGATTATTCTGGCCGCTCAGTGATTGTCGTTGGCCCGGAATTGAATATGGATGAATGCGGCCTGCCCAAGGAAATGGCACTTGAACTGTTCAAACCATTCATCGTCCGTCAGCTGGTGGAGCGCGGCATTGTCAAGACCGTCAAATCAGCGAAAAAACTGGTGGAAAGAAGGGATGATGAGGTTTGGGATATCCTGGAGGAGATTATCCAGGATCATCCTGTTATGCTCAACAGGGCACCCACGCTGCACAGGCTGGGTATTCAGGCGTTTCAACCGATACTGGTGGAAGGGAAGGCCATTTCCATTCATCCTCTGGTCTGCGCTGCGTTCAATGCGGACTTTGACGGGGACCAGATGGCAGTTCACGTGCCTCTTTCGGTCGAATCCCAGATCGAGGCAA
>CAYXFJ010000137.1:7874-8519 GCA_964464265.1 uncultured bacterium | reverse complement strand
CCCTGAACAGGTGAGAGAATCCGGTCTGATCCGAGACGAACGAACCGTTGAAGCTCCAGGCCACGACAACCGTATCCTCATCGCCAGGCTCATTGATCGCGGAAGAAAATGTGAGGCTGTTCCCCTCCAGGGCGGCGCCGGTCACAGCACCCTGTACCGCAGGCGCAACGTTCAATATGGTAATGCTCGTAGTATCGTAATCTGTATGCCCCACCCTGTCCGTGACCCTTAACACGGACTGCCCCTGGAAATCGTCCTCGAAAATATAAGTGATCTGCGAAAGAGCTGAGATCACATCAAACGTGCCGTCACCTTCTAAATCCCAGGCATACTCGACGATTCCCGGATTCTTCCCCGAATCGGACGATCCGGATGAATTGAGAACGATGATCTGTCCCTCATTCCCCTGATAAGGTCCGCCTGATCTGGCTACCGGAGCCACATCTCCGACGCCTTTCAGTACCCTGAGCGCGGTACCGTCTTCGTAGGGGTATATTACGTAGAAGTTGTTTTTATTGGCCCTGACCAGCTGGATGTTTCTTCCTTCAAATCCCCCTACAAAACCCTCCAGATGGACTTTTTCTTCCCAGTTGACGCCTTCATCCAGGGATAGGGTCGCGTACAGTTCTCCGGGGGTTTCGTACA
>CAYXFJ010000137.1:0-7849 GCA_964464265.1 uncultured bacterium | reverse complement strand
CGGGATCCTTATCCAGAAAGGCAACCACAACGAACTCACCGCTGTCGCTCGCTGCCACGGATCCGAGCCCCCACCCCTCACCATCCTTCCATTGCTGCAGGTCCGAGTATCCGGTAGCCGGAGTGTTGCGTATCATGTAGTTGCCCTGGTAAAGAACATAACGGACCGAAGGATTCCTGTTACGGGCTTCGTCCTTCTGCGCTCCGAAGCATATATGCGCATTCCCGAGCTTGTCCACGAACACATCCGGATGAGAGTTGCGTCCCGTGCACTGGGAGGAATGAATATCACGAATAAACTGCAGGGTATTCCCGTGGTCTATGGACCGGTAATAGGATATAGCCGAATTAGTCGCATCAGGGGAACCGAGCAGCATATGCACCTCTCCTCCGAGCAGGCTGGCATCGATTTCCACCCGGCTCTCCGTGCGGTGTCCGTTTAGATTCCCGGCTCTGAGTTGTTTGTTCCCGCTGACGATGCGGAAAAAATTGGCTTTGCCGTAGGGAACACTTGTCGCATAGCCCTGGGCAATAAAAACGCGGTTATCCTTATCCAGGGCAATCCTGACTGTATTGCCGCGTTCCAGCTTGTCCGAGACCAGCATGGGACTTGACCAGCCGGCTGCATTCCTGTATATATAATAAACCGAGTAAAGATCTCCGGGATATTCACGCCGGTACAGGATATGCGGGTATCCGTCCGAATCCACATCGATGCTGGCCCCCCATTTCCACCCGCCGGTATCACTGCCCGTTCCGGGAACGGGCGTCCTGGAGATCACCCTGCCGTCTTCATCCAGTATCGTATAGTCTACTCCCACCCCGGCTTTCATGGTCACAATGTGCAGGTAGCCGGTTTCCGGATCAATATCAAAATCGGCTGTATGCCCGCCATCCGCATGGATGAGACCCGACCATGACCACTGCGCCTGAACAGCAGCCGATGCTGACAGCGCCAGCATCAAAATAAAAATCAACTTCCTCATAGTTGCCCCTAAGGTGGCGAAGATCGTCCACTACGGCTGCGTTTTGCGCCTGTGACCGTTTTCGCCAGTTTATGAATAAGTTTTTATATAATTAAGAATACTGTACTTAAGGATTTTATCCGATAGAGAGCCGGAAAATCCAAAATTATTCCGCCAGAACTGTGCCAAAGGATGCGTTCAGGACCTTCTCACAGGAGTGCTGCTGTTTTCCCAGTCTCCCGCAGTGAAACGCCTGTAAACGAAATACTCAATAACTTTCAATGCGAGACTTCCTCAGTACCGATACTGTCGAACTGACGGAGCTTGCTATCAAAGACCGCTCTGATTTCTTCAAGCCTTTTTTTCGTTTTGGCTTCAAAGCGCATGACCAGCACAGGCTGGGTGTTCGACGCGCGGATCAGTCCCCACCCATCCCCGAACTGCACTCTCGCACCGTCCACATCGATCACCTCGTATTCTTTCTTGAACATTCCGACAAGCTGATCCACCACCCCGAACTTTTTCTCGTCCGGGCAGGAAACCCGGATCTCAGGCGTGGATACGAATTTCGGGAGTTCGTCCACCAGAGCGCTCATCTTCCTTCCCTGCCTGGAGAGCTCCTGCACCAGCCGGAAGGAGGTATAGATGCCGTCGTCGAATCCGAAATATCCGTCCTTCAGAAAAATATGGCCGGACATCTCCCCCGCCAGAGGGGCGCCTGTTTCCCGCATCTTCGCCTTGATCAGCGAATGACCCGTTTTCCACATGAGGGGAACGCCGCCCGCGGCTGTGATCACCTCCGGAACGAGCTGGGAGCACTTCACATCAAAGGGGATCAGCGCGCCGGGATTCCTGGACAGGACCTCTTTCGCAAGAATGGCCAGGAGCTGATCCGCGAAGACCACATTGCCCTTCTCGTCTATCACCCCCACCCTGTCCGCATCACCGTCATATCCCAGACCTATGTCCGCCTTTTCCCGGATCACGGTCTCTCTCAGGGTCTGTATATATTTCATAACCGTCGGGTCCGGCAGGTGGTTCGGAAAGGATCCGTCCGGTTCGCAGAAAAGGCAGATCACCTTACAACCCAGGGCTTGGTACACTTCCGGCGCTATGGGTCCGGCAGTACCGTTTCCGGAATCGATGACGATCTTGAGCGGCCGCCCGATGCGTATGTTCTTTTTCAGGAAGTCCTTGTACTGCGGGACGATATCCTGAAAGAAGAGCTTTCCTTTCCCTGTGACAAAATCCCCTTTACCGATCAAATCCCTCAGCGCCAGAATATCCTCTCCAAAAAGGGAAAGAAGGCCGTCATTGATTTTCAATCCGTTATATTCAATGGGATTGTGGCTTCCTGTCACCATCACGCAGCCGTCGGTCTTGAGCACGGCAATTGAAAAATAGAGAACGGGTGTCGGCACAACCCCGAAATCGATGACATCCAGACCTGTGGAGAGTACTCCTTTGATCAGGGCTTTCTTGATCCTTTCCGTGGTCAGCCGGACATCTCCGCCCACAGAGATTTTTTTTCTCTTTTTCTGTATCATGACCGTTCCGTAAGCTCTTCCTATGGCTTCCACGGTATCATCCGTCAGATCCCTGTCCGCAATACCGCGAATATCGTACGCTCGAAATATGTTCGGATTCATGAATTTCTCCTGCCATATTAACAATTATCTATATTTATGGACGGGGGTTCCATCGCCCTGTGAAGATCCCGTTTTCATTGCTCTGTGAGACCCCGTTTTCTGTCGCCTCGTGAGACTCCAATGTCCTGACCGGCGGACAGGCTTTCGCGGTTACAACCTTCCCCTCACGACTCTCGGTATACGGTTGAGGTCCATGTAAACATTTATTGTGCCGAATCCTTGCTCACTGAGTATGCGGGAAACCTCATCGCTCTGACCGTCGCCTACCTCGAAAAACAGGTCTCCCTTGTCTCTGAGAAGAGACTTCGCCTTCCCTGCGAGTACGCGGTAAAAGGCAAGCCCGTCGCCCCCTTCAGAAAGCGCGGTTTTCGGCTCGTACAAACGGATCTCCGGGGCAAGGGTCTCCCAGTCCTCTTTCGAAACGTACGGCGGATTGGACACGACCATGTCAAAAGGCGGAGACACATCGCGGACAAAGGACAGATCAAAACAATCCGTACGCACCAGATGCACACGCTCTCCCACTCCATTGCACCTGATATTTTCTGCGGCAATTTCCAGGGCTGCATGCGACACATCGGTTCCTGTGATCTCTGCTCCGGGGAGCAGGGCTGCCAGGCTCACGGTAATATTGCCGCTTCCCACACCCACATCGAGTATCCGGAAAGTACCGGCATTCCTGCTCTCCCCCGTTTCCTCCCCCGTGCGCTGAACTTCGATCCGGCTGTCTTTTACTGTACCTGTACCGGAAGCAGAGGATCCGCCAAGTCTTCTGAGCGCCGCCTCTGCTGCCTGCTCCACTAAAATTTCGGTCTCGGGGCGTGGGATGAGCACATCCGGAGTCACCCGGAACGAATGGTTCATAAATTCCGTGCTTCCTATGATGTACTGTAGTGGTTCATGCTTTGCACGGCGCTTCAGTCCCGACCTTATGGAGTCCCTCTCCCTTTCTGTCAGAGGCCTGTCAAAAGCGAGATAAAGCTCCATGCGGCTCATATCGAGAACATGGGCGATAAGACGCTCGGAATTCACTCTTGCATCTTCGATCCCATGTCCTTCCAGGAAGGAGGTCGACTCTTTCAGAACATCAAGAAGCCGCCAGATGACCAGCGGACGGCCGTCTTTTTTACTCATGGATTTCCTTTCCATGTTCCGCAAAGCCGGGTACGTACCATTCACAGAATATTGTTAAAATATAAGGTTTTTTGAATTCTTTATCAAGGTGAATCCCGGGAATCTTCCCGCAAGGTCTCTCCCGGGAATTTCCGGGGATCTTATCCACAAATCTTCACGCACGGACCTCTTGATTAAAGGCCGGAGTTATTTTTATTTTGAGTCAACCCCGGGAAACCGCACAGGCAAATTTCTCGAGTCCATCAAAAGGTTTTTTTATTGATTTGACCGAAAAAATGCTTATATTCTTCAGGATATCCACTGCTCGATCCGGTTTTCTCCGCAAGTCCTGTTTAACCATGTACAACCATCCTGTACAAATAGCAATAAGGAGGTCTTGCTCATGCCTTCAAGAAACCTGTCCTCTTATGAACTGACCGCCAAAGAACTTCGCTGGCAAATTGATCCTGGATCCATTCCCTATCAAAAAAGCTCCGAGATCCCTCCCTGCGAGCACATCATTGGCCAGGACCGGGCTCTGCGGGCGATCCGGATGGGCCTTGCTGTAAAAAGTCACGGTTACAACATCTACGTATCAGGTCTTACCGGCACAGGGAAGAAGACGACGATCCAGAGACTGCTGGAACAGATGAAATCCAAAGGAGAAACACCGGACGACATCTGTTACGTGAATAATTTTACGGATCCCGATTCTCCAACCATGCTTACTTTCAAAGCAGGCCAGGGCAAGACATTCTCCAAAGAGATGGATGAGACGATCTCCTATCTCCGCAATACCATCCCTCAGATCTATGAGGGCGAGAATTATAAAGAGAAACAGAAGCAGCTCATTGACAGTTACAAAAACAAGGTTCAGACCGCAGTCGAAGCATTCGAGCAGAAAGTGCAGAAGGCGGGTTTCAGCATGGTACAGGTTCAGGCCGGTCTGACCACACGACCCGAGATACTTCCCGTGATACAGAATGCAGTAATCCCATGGCCGAAAATGGGAGAGCTCATCGCGCAGGGGAAGATCAAGGAGGAGGATGTACAGCGCCTGCGGCAGCAGCACGATGTACTGATGGCAGAGCTGGAAAAGATTGCCGAAACCCATCAGGAGTGGGAGAAGCAAACCCAGGAGGAGCTGCAGAAGCTCGAGCAGAACACGGCTCTGCATAAGGTCAAGACCAGGATCGCCTCGATGAAGAAACGTTTCCCCCAGAAGCGCACGACCTCTTTTCTCGACACAGTACAGGAACATATCCTGAACAATCTGGAACGTTTCAAGAAGACCGAAGAAGACGAGGGGAAGAAAAATTCTTTTGTACCCCTGAAAAAGATCACCGACCATCAGTTTGTCGAATATAAGGTAAATGTAATCGTTGACAATTCCAAAACCAAAGGAGCACCCATCATCATTGAAACGGCCCCGACGTTCAACAATCTTTTCGGAGTCATCGAAAGATCGTGGGATCCGTCCGGGATGTGGCGCACCGATTTCACGATGATCAAGGCCGGATCGCTTTTAAGGGCCAACGGCGGGTATCTGGTTTTCGACCTGGTGGAGGCTCTGGCAGAGGGCAGCGTGTATCCGATCCTGAAACGGACACTGAAAAACAGGGAGGTCATCATTCAGGGCCTCGAAGCGATGTTCCCCGGAATGTCCTCAGCGATCAAACCTGAACCCGTTAAAATCGACGTCAAAGTGCTCGTCATCGGGGACGAATACACCTACCGCCTGATCTACGATCTGGACGACGAATTCAAGAAGATATTCAAGATCCGGGCGGACTTCGATACAGAGATGAAGAACAATCCAAAGGCCATAAAAGAATATCTGGGATTCATTTCGAAGATCTGCAAAACCGATGATCTGCTGCCTCTGGACCGATCAGCCCTGGCATGTGTGATCGAGCACGGTGTAACGCTGACCAGCCGGAAGAACAAGATCAGCACACGGTTCAGCGACGTGGCCGATATCGTCCGCGAAGCGCAGTACTGGGCAAAAGAGGATAAGAAGAAGGTCATCTCCATGAAGCATGTGGAAAAGGCCATTGATGAAAAAGAGTACAGGCTCAAGCGTTACGAGGAGCGGATTCAGGAGATGATAGAAGAAGGCCTGCTGATGATCGACATCGAAGGGGTCAAAACAGGACAGATCAACGGACTTTCGGTGTACAGTCTCGGCGATTACATGTTCGGGAAGCCCTCGAAGATCACAGCGGAAGTTTCGATGGGTAAATCCGAGATCATCAACATCGAACGGGAAGCGGGCCTGGGGGGACAGACCTATAACAAGGGCGTGCTCATCCTCTCGGGCTACCTGAGACGCATGTACGCACAGGACAAGCCTCTTGCCATGACCGCTTCGCTCTGTTTCGAGCAGTCCTATTCCGGTGTGGACGGCGATTCGGCTTCTTCGACCGAGATCTACTGCCTCCTTTCCGCGCTGTCCGGCATTCCCCTGCGCCAGGACATAGCGGTCACGGGATCGGTCAATCAGAAGGGCGAGATACAGCCGATCGGCGGTGTGAATGAAAAGATTGAAGGATTCTACGAAGTCTGCAAGGCCAAGGGACCGACCGGGAAACAGGGAGTCATGATCCCCAAAGGAAATACCGGAGACCTGATGCTGCGCAAGGACATACTGGATGTTATTAAAAAGAAGAAATTTCACATCTGGGCTATTGAGACCATTGATCAGGGTATTGAAATCCTGATGGGACGCCAGGCAGGCTCAAGAGACGCTGAAGGGAAGTACGCAAGGGGAACCGTTCACTATCTTGTCGACCAGAAGCTCAAGTCCTTTGCGGAGCAGATGAGGGGATACTGGTCGGGAGAGACCGGATGAAAAGGAGCTTTTACTTTTTGATTGTGCTCTCTCTTGCAGCGCTCACCAACGAGCTGGTTGCCGGAGATATCGTTTTTCCGCATCGCCTCACAGTATCCGGAGATCTGGCCTGGCGCATTGCCCTCCTGGAGAGACGCCTGTATACCGAGCCCTATACTCTGGAATTTACCGTACAGGATGTGGCTCGCATTCCAGGCATGACCCGGCGGTTCGAGGATTACGAAGGGGATGTGTCGGGCCGGGTGCTTGGTGCCTGGAGTTACCTTTCGCGCGTGCTCGGAACTCGCCCGGGTAAACTGGATACTCTGGCAAACGAGATACTCAAATACCAGAACCCGGAAGGCTATTTCGGAAAAGATCAGAGGCATGAGGGTTGGGACCTCTGGGGGCGCCAGAATTTCGGCCACGGACGGCTGCTTGTCGGGCTGGTGGAGTATTACAAGCTGACGGGGGACGGAAGGTTCCTCGATGCAGCCCGTAAGCTCGGTAAATACTTCGTAAACACGATCCCTGTATGGACCACGGAATATAAAGATAATCCTTATGTCTCTCTGCCGACTTTCAACAGGAATGAGAGGGGCTTTAACCGTTCGCGGTTCATCCGCACGCATCAGACGAGCGTTCTCGAAGCCCTGATGATGCTTTTCGAAGTGACCGGCGATATGGATTTTATACAATCCGGCAGACGTATTCTTCCTCTCATCCCGGATTTCGGTCATTTTCATTCCCATTCTTTTCTCAATACACTTACCGGTGTGGCCATGCTTTACAGCCATACAGGAGATGCGGCTCTTCTGGACAGACTGATCCTGGTGTACTGGCAGGACATCATGCGCCAGAGCTGGCGTCCCGACGGCTCGGGCTGTGAGTACTATCCTATAGATCGCCGCACCGAAGGATGTTCCCTCACGGACTGGCTCAGGCTGAACCTCTGGATGTGGGTCCTGACGCGCGATGTACGCTACCTCGATGAAGCGGAGCGGACATGGCTGAACGGTTTGAATTTCCATCTGACAGGGGAAGGAGCATTCGGTCACACGGTTCTCACGCCTGATGGTTATGCCCCGGAGGTATCCCAGGCCTGGTGGTGCTGCCTCATGCATGGCTTGTTTGCATACGCCGAGATCGTTCATCATGTTGCCGCAGCAGAGAACGGCAGGATCTTCATTAATTTTCTCACTCCCCTGTCCGGAGAGATTATTCTGCCGGAAAATATACGCCGCACGGATCAGGGGCAGCCCCTCCTCCACGGCGCGGACGCGGGCCTGGTGG
>CAYXFJ010000136.1:0-8609 GCA_964464265.1 uncultured bacterium | reverse complement strand
AAAAAACATCCGGTCAAGAGCCTGCGGCCTCTGGCATCGGGCCGCCTGCCGAAAAACGCCGCGGTCATATTCTCTTTCATTTTTATCGCGGCCGGCCTGGCTCTGTCCTTTCTTCTTGACAGGTCCTTTGGATGGGTTGCCCTGAGTTATGTGATCCTCATCCTCGCGTACAGTGTTATCCTGAAGCAGGTCGTCATCCTCGATGTGATCGTTATCGCTACCGGGTTCGTGCTCAGGGCAGTGGCAGGAGCGGAAGTGATCAGCGTCTCCATATCGTCCTGGCTTCTCGTGTGCACGATATTCCTCGCGCTTTTCCTCGCCCTGTCCAAGCGAAGGCACGAACTTATCCTGCTGGGCGAAAACGCAGTGGGACACAGGCAGATCCTGAAGGAGTACAGTCCTGTGCTCCTTGACCAGATGATATCCGTGGTCACCGCATCGTCGGTCATGGCCTACGCCCTGTACACGACCTCTCCGGAGACGTATGAGAAATTCGGAACCCATAATATGATCTTTACGATGCCGTTCGTGATTTACGGCATCTTCCGGTACCTTTACCTCGTTCATCAGAAACATATGGGGGGAAGCCCGGAAACCGTGCTTCTCAGGGACAAGGCCATGATCCTCAACGTGTTCCTGTACGTGGTTGCGGCAGCGGCGATTATTTATTTGAGTTGAAGGCTGGTAATTCACATCCTGGCTATGAAGCGAAGCATTTGCAGTCAGCCCGGTTATAAATAAGAGACATCAAACATAGAAAGATCATTCAACGCGAGGTTATCCTTGTCCAGACAGATCATCATTCTCGCACTGGCCGTCGTGCTCAACGCCACGGCCAACATCCTCATCAAGGCAGGTATGCGGAAGCTCGGAGGAACGTCCATGGATCTCAGGCTCCTCGGCAAGGCTGCTCTCGAACCCGCGCTCTGGGCCGGAATCCTGTCGTTCGCCATGGCCCTGGCAGCCTACAGCCTGGTCCTTTCCAGGCTCAATCTCAGTGTCGCCTACCCCATCATGGTGAGCATGGGGCTGATCATTGTCGTTCTGGTCTCGTATTTTGTCTTCAGGGAAGTGATCACACCGCTTCAGATCGCGGGCTTCGTTTTTATCATCGCCGGTGTGTGGATGGTGGCACGGTAGGGGATATAGATAGAGAATATCGTATTGACTTTCAGGCAAAAAATGCTATTTTATTTTTATTAGCTGCTGTTCGATGAATCCCGGTATACGGATACAGAATGCTGAAATCCTATATCAAAAAACGAAGCCATCTTTTCTGGGGAGTCAGAGAGGAAGCGAGACAAAACCTGAGCATGAACGCGGTTGTTGAGACGGTTCTGCAATACGGAAATATACAGGATATTAAAGAACTTTTCGAACTGTCAGGAATAGACAGGGTGGCGGATATCTTTTTCGAACAGATCTCCAGAAAACGAAACAATTACCAGCCGCGAACGATTCATTTTTTCAGGCTCTATTTTGAAAAACATGCACACCGACATACTCACAGCTGACCAGCAAGCACTGCTTCCGCTTCTCCATCAGTTTTCCGGCAGTTATTATCTTGCCGGGGGGACAGCGATTGCTCTTTATATACGGCACCGGCGATCCATTGATTTTGACCTGTTCACAAAGGTAAAAATTCAACGAATACGGATCCGTAATATTGTGAATAAAGCCGGCTTCACAATACAGAACGTGCTGTATGAAGCTTTCGACCAGATGCACTGCATGATCAACGGCGTCAAGATGACCTTTTTCAACTATCCTTTTGAAATCGAACATTCTCAGTCCATCAATAATATTATACCTATGCCCGGTCTTCTGGATCTGGCAGCCATGAAAGCGTTTGCGCTGGGCGGAAGGGGAAAATGGAAGGATTATGTGGATCTGTATTTTCTGATCAAAAACCATTTTTCCATTCAGGAGATAGAAAAAAGAACCCGGAAGATTTTTCAGTCCAGCTTTAACGAAAAACTGTTCCGGGAGCAGCTGTCCTATTTTGAAGACATAGATTTCTCGGAAGAAATTGACTTTATTGACGATCCCATTCTGAAGAAGACGATCCAGAAATACCTTACTGAGCAGGCTTTGTCTCCATTTTCCTGAGCGCTGTTGCCTTCCTGCAGATTTCTCCGGTTCTGTTTTTAAATATATTTAATATAGGGGTTAACCATGCGACTTGCCAATCCGTCCGTCAGCAAAGCATTCACCAGCCTGCTGATGATCGCCGTCATAGTGGCATTGCCATCGCTTCCCGCCAGCGGGCAGGACGATAAAATCAGGGAAGCCCTTTTCAGGGAAGCGGACGGGCTCATCAAACAATGCATGGTCGAGGAGACCGCGCTTTATGCTCCCGTGTTCTTCGACAAGGCGATGAAAATATACAAAGACGCGGAACAGGTTTACAAAAAGGGTGAACGCATAGACAGGATCAACAGGGAACTGGCAAAGACGGCGGATGCCTTCAAACAGGCACTCGCTGCAGCGGAAAAGTCAGCGCCGGTTCTGAGAGAGGCCTATACAGCCCGGAAGAGCGTCATGCGAAGAAATTTCGGACCGGCGGAACCCACTCTTTTTGCGCGCGCGGAAAGCGCCCTGAAAAAAGCGGTCAGGGACGGGGAGAACGGAAATCTCAAACAGGCGGAGAAGAACGCGAAAGAGGCTTCGGTGTTATACGGGAAAGTCGCGATGACCGCTCTGCAAAAGAACGTCATTAAAAAAACCGAAAAACAGCTCGATGAACAGAAGGCCGCGCTGGATCAAGGCGAATACAAACTGCGGGTGAAAGACCTTGACATCCTGAAGGAAGACCTTAAAATACTGCAGGGCAAGACGTTCGATATAGACCGCGTTTCAGCCCAGATCGAAAACGAGGCTGTGCGGATTGCCGGATTGCCTCTTACGGGACAGGAGCCGGCTGGAGTGTCCGGAAAGGCCGGTGCAGACAAAGAGCGCATTCAGGACATAGTCATCAAAAGGGATGAAGCCAGATCTGCAGATGCAGCGGGCGTGCGTTCAGGTGAACTGTCCAGGGATGCGGGCGTGCGTTCAGGAGAACTGGCCAGGGATGCGGGCGTGCGTTCAGGAGAACCGGCTCCTCCCGGGCACATAGCAGTGCCTCTGCCGGTGGTGGACCAGAGGGAAACAGGAAGCGTTTTCCTCTGGCAGTGTCCCAGAGGACACCTGTATACCGGTGAGACGCCCGAATGCGGAGACTGCAGCGGGACAGTCGACGGAGAACAAACTTATGCGGAATGGCACTGTCCGCGGTGCCAGCATGTCTGGCTGTCAAGGACCGCCACATGTCCTGAATGCGGGAATGGCTGCACCCCCGATGACGTGATCCTGGCACGCATCTGCCCTAACGGACATATGTGGATCGGGACGGTCCTGTGCGGACATTGCAGCGAAAAGGGAAAACCGGAGGCAATGAGGTTCAAATGTCCGGGATGCGTGGTGGGATGGGCAAGGGAGAAGCACGATGAACTGCAGGCCAAAAAGAAAAGCGGGGAGCTCGTTCTGCCCGAACAGGCGAGGGCGATCCTGGACGGTCCCGGAAGTCCGAAATGGGAGGGAGTAAATCCTGTATGCCAGAAATGCCGCAGGAATGTGTTTCAGAGAAAGGGGGGTCAGCCATGAAGATCCTGAACAAGGCAAACCTCGCGGGAGGAAAATACGCAGTTAGGAATCATGCGACATTCATGAAGCGTCCACACCTGGCATCCTTAAAAATATCTTACGTGAAGCATCTAAGTCTGATCCACCCGGGTGCTCTCTTTCTCGCAGCCGTCCTGCTGGTAATGCTTGTACCGCAGGCCTCCGCTCATAACTACTACTCGCACCGGAGCATCACGAAGGCTGCCTGCGAACTCTTCGCGGAAACGGATAGAGAACTTTACTATTCTTTCAGCGCCTGCAGCGGGCGGTCGGAAGAGATGGAAAGACTCTGGGTATCAGGAGGGGGCACTTACTCCCGCGTGCCGGGCAATGCCCTGGCACAGGTCATCGAAGAGGCGGGCAGGGTCGATTATTACCGGGATGTGGAATTCATCGATGTCTGGGGCGGTGTGGACAGTTACCCCCATTCTGACCGCTGGGACGAGATAGACGACGAACCCCATCATACGGAAGAAGCGGACTGGTATCATCTCTGGCTTGAAGACATTGCCGGCGTTTCAGGCATGAATTTCACGGCGTTCAACCATTTCATCGACATACGGAAAGGACCGGGACGGTACGACGATTACGACGGGTACAGCTATTATTCCGGCTCCGGGAGCGAGAACTGGTGGGGGATGGACGGGATCATCCGCTGGTGGTTCAATGACGAGTACGTGCATGCTCCATGGCATGCGGAATACAGCGAATGTTCCTCTTCTATCGGCAGATATCACAGGGGCGACCGGGAGCTTGTGCGGGACAGGTTCCCGATGGGTGACGACGACTGCATCGGACGAAGCGATTTCATGCCTGTGGACAATCTGGTGAAATTCTGGTACGATCAGTTCGTTTCGACAAAGGACCCGGCACCCATCGGCGCAGCCCTTCACGGCATTCAGGATTGCAGCGTTCCCCAGCATGCGGCAGGATTCATGGGAAACTGGCACCCGAACTACGAGAAATTCTGCGAGGACCATATGGAGAGCTGGGTAACGCAGCGGCCTTTCCGGGATGCTGTTGTCGCTCTGGTGAACCGTTGGAACCGGACGGATCCTGTTGCGCCCGTATCCATACGGCTGGGCGAGGAGGACAGAGAACCGGCCATTAACTGGAGGGTCGACCAGCTCGCGACCTGGCTTGCCCTTAAATCCTACAGGGTCTACGAGAAGGGAATTTTCGATTACTGGTGGGGGACGCCGGCTTCTGTGCTGGATGAGGCCTGGGAGGCGGATGCGGAGGAGCTCGCTCAGCTCTCGACCGCCATGAGCGTACTGGTTCTCATGAAAGCTGCGAGAAGCTACCAGCCTCCTGTCATCGTTTCGCTGAATCCCTCTTACGTGCCGTCCGGATACAACTCGATCACAGTGCGGGGAGATTACTTCATGCCGGACACGCGCGTGGAGATCCTGCCCGATATCCGGATCCATGAGACGCGCATTATGAACGAACAGGAGATCAGCCTCATGATCTTTATTCCTGCCGGGGCAACGATAGGACCGAGAAACTGCACAGTAAGAACTGCGAACGGGGAGGCCTCAGCCCGGTTCAGCGTGGCTGCCGCACCTCCGGCTGTCCCGGTGTCCGTCACGCCTCCTTCGTGCCCGCAGGGCGCCAGCGCTGACGTGGTCATCGGCGGAAGCGAATTCTGGGAGATCGAGTCCGTTGAATTCGGAAACGGAATAAGGGTCGAAAGATTCCGGACTATAGACCGCAACGCAATCGCTGTATCCATCGTCTGCGCGCCGGATGCTGAAACCGGACTCAGGAGTGTGACCGTAAGGAAACGGGCGGCAGATCCGGCAACAGGACCGAATCTCTTCCGGGTGACTTCGGCTCCGTTCGGCTCAGGTCCTTATGTGACCACGGTGGATCCAGGCTCCGCCCAGCAGGGCGACAGCCTGTGGGTCACCTTCCGGGGGATGAGGCTGGGAGAGGTGAACAGGGTCGATTTCGGAGGCGGCATCAGCGTGGATGAGATCCGGCAGGTAACCACATCTACAGGAAGACCGCCGGATATGCGCATCATCACCCGGAATGATGTGGTGAGAGCGCATATAAAAATAGAACCGCTTGCATCCACGGGTACCCGCAACGTGCGGATCTATACAGGCTCCCATTACACGACCGCGGTGTTCAGGGTGACGGTGAGGTTATTCTAGAGGGAGGCTGTCTATGCGGCTCTGCAGTTTGCTGCAGATGCCCCTAAAGCCATGGAATAATACTCCTTGTCAGGTGGAATCTGAATTTACCTAAAAAATGGAATTTAAAAATCCCCACCGCGGGTAAAAAGAGTTATCATAATCCCTTTTTCTCTTGACATCAAAAGAAATATTCATTACTATTAGTAATAGTAATTATTTATTATTTGTTACTATTATTAATAGTGACACAAGGTGATGCGATGCTCGATTCGACGATCAAAACGGTTGTGCTCGAACAAAAGGAGTCAACACCAAGACAACGTCTTATAGAAAGATCTTTGTTTCCACCTCTCTGCGCAAGCCATCAGGATCCGGGTATCGTCATTATATCAGGTATGCGAAGAACAGGTAAATCCACACTGCTGTATCAGTTGGGAAAACCGTTTCCAGGTTACTATCTCAATTTTGACGATGAAAGGCTGATCTCCTATTCCGTGGAAGATTTCCAGAGAACCGATGAAATCTTTCATGAAATTTATGGAGAGCTCGATACCTATTATTTTGATGAAATACAGAATGTTCCCGGATGGGAACGGTTTGTAAGACGCCTGCACGATCATCATAAAAAGATATACATAACAGGATCGAATGCTCATCTCATGAGTAAAGATCTGGGCACTCACCTTACAGGCAGATATTATCAGGTTACCTTATATCCATTTTCTTTTTCAGAATTCTTTAAGTTCAAAGAGATTGAGTATTCTGAAAAGGATTTCTATACTACCAGAGGCCGGTCTAAAATAATGGCAGCGTTCAACGATTATCTCTATCAGGGAGGCATTCCTGAATTCCTTCAGACGCAGAACAGGGACTATCTGCAGTTCCTGTATGAAAGTATTCTGTACAGAGACATTATTGTGAAGAACAATATCCGCAACGATGGATCCGTGAAAGAATTGATGCTTTTTGTTTTCAGTAATATCGGAAAATCTGTCAGTTTCAACAAACTCGCTGATGCATTGGGAGTAAAAAATGCGACGACCATAAAGGATTATTTCAGCCATCTTGAGGAAAGCTACATGGTCATGCTGTGCAGGAAATTTTCGTATTCGGCCAAGAATATGATCAAGGCCAACAAAAAGGTCTATTCTATCGATAATGGAATGGCCCATTATCTGGGATTGCACTTTTCCGGGGATTATGGACGACTGCTCGAAAATCTTGTATTTTTAGAGCTGAAGAGACGGAACAAAGACGTCTATTATTACTCAGAAAAAAACGAATGTGATTTTGTGGTCAAAGAGGGAAGACGTATTCTGCAGGGGATCCAGGTATGTTATGAGTTGACTGATGACAATAGAGACAGAGAGGTAAATGGCTTATTAGATGTGATCAAAGAATTTGATCTTAAAGAAGGTCTTCTGCTGACCCATTCCAGGGAAGACGAAATCAGGATGGATCGTAAAAAAATACAAATACTGCCTGTGTGGAAGTGGCTATTAGAGTGATTGTACAGATAGTTAACTATTTTCATGCATATCCGGATAAACTTATTTAGCTTTAAGTTTTTATTGACATTTATGGTACAATTTTTATATCTTATAGGTTGAATCTTCAAAATAGAATCTAAGCCGCATTCCGAACCTGCAACCAGAGGCATTACGTGATGACAAATGCGGTAATCAAAATCATTCTTGGGGAACCGTTCCATGGCCCAGCGGGAAAAGCAAAAGAACAATCATCAGAAGCGCGAGATACTCGGCGTTCTCATCATGGCGTTCGCTCTGCTGGTCTTTCTCGGGCTCATCTCCTACCACCCCTCTGACTATCCCAACAGCGGCAGCACGAGGAACATCCAGAACTGGCTGGGCATTGCCGGCTCATTCATCAGCTATTATCTGTACGTGTTTACGATCGGTTACTCCTGCCTGATCTTTCCGTTCCTCATATTCCTATTCGGGTGGAACCTGTTTTTGATGCGGGACTTCAAGCCCTATTTCAGGCTGTGCATCTATCTTCTGCTTCTGGGCCTTTTTCTTTCAACGGCCCTTGCCCTGCCTGAGGCCACGTCTCCAGAAGGCAGCAAGTTCGGCATAAAACTCTCAGGGCTTTTGGGGCTTTTCATAGCGCAGCACATGCACCGTTTTCTGGGGACCGTGGGAAGCATCATCGTGCTCATCACGTTTCTCATCCTCTTCATGCTGACAGCCACTTCCTGGAGCATGAGGGAATCGCTAATCGGATTTCAGGAAGAGGTCAGAGCGCTTTTCCGCGCCATCCGGGGAAAGAAGCGGATGAAAAAGCTTCCTGAGCCTTCGAAGGACGTTACAGGCGAACCCGGCAGGCCGGAGATACGTATTCCGAAACCGGATACTGCGGAAGAAGTGACATCCGGGAAACAGCCGCTCCGTCCGGAGATAAGGGACATGCTTGTCAGGAAGCCCGAACCCGGAAAACCTGAAACAGGACAGAGACCCGGAACCGGTGGCGCACAGAGGCCGGGAGTGCCCGGGGCCGGCGCAGCTCAAAGATCCGGAACACCTGGAACAACAGGCGCAGGACAGAGACCCGGGATGCCCGGAACCGGTGCCGCGCAGAGACCAGGAACACCCGGAGCCGCCCAAAAACCCGGCATAACCGGACCAGCAGGAGCCGCCCCCACTCAAAAGCCAGGCGCCACAGGTATGGCAGGACAGGCACCGCACGTCCCACAGGAACCGCCCATCTATCATTTCCCGTCCATAGACCTCCTGGTGCCTCCACCCGCTCAGGACAGGATCATAGACCGCGAAGCGCTCGAGCGCA
>CAYXFJ010000135.1:1637-8670 GCA_964464265.1 uncultured bacterium | reverse complement strand
CCTTATCGGGTAAAGGGCTGTACGCTGTTGAAATGTGGACTATTCTTACGATAAATTAGGAGAGACTTTTCCCATAATCAAGGATATTTTTAACGTGTCGTTTTTACGGGATAGATCCTAGCTCCCTAAAAATAGATTTTTATATAATTGTTTTATAATATCAATTACTTTGTCTTTTTGTAGGGCGGGATCAATTTTACCAGCACAAGGTACAGGATGAACTGTAATGGATTTCTTTAAACTACATGGAGAATAAAAAGGACGATTAAGAACACCCCTCATTAAATGATCGATATGTTTAATAGCAATGGGAAAATCCTTAGCATTTATCAGGGCTTTAAGCTCTTTTAATTGCTTTACATATTCTACTTTGTCCAGAAGTATAACAGTTTCATCCTTTCTCTTCCTATGGGGTCTGTTTTCCTTTGTCCGAACACCGGTACTTTTAGCCATCTTTGACCTCCTTTTCTTTTCCAGTACTGTGTAAATTTTTGATCGGGTAGTATCTTCTATTTTCCATGACCAGGATCATTTTTAAGAGCTGCAGAAATCCCTTTTTTAAATCCTTCATTATTATATTGACTGCAGAACAGGTCCGGAACGTTCTTTCTTCCAGCATGCCTTTCCTGCCCTGAAAATCGCTTTGTTGATCTCGCAGCACCAGTCCGGTATTCTCATGGGATCCTGACAAAAGATCAGAGAGACCACCGGGCACATCATGCACTGGACAATAAACCTGCAGTGAATGCAGGATTGCTTTGCTGTATAACGATGAAGCTGTGAACACAGGCGAATGTCAGAGCGTAATCGTTTCGTACGGCGATGGAACTCTTTCGGGGTGATGTCATGGATATTACCGAGACACAGACCGGAAAAATGATCGAGTGTACTGAGCTGTGCCGCTCTTCTTGACCAGGGGATGTGCATGGGACATCCATAAAGTTCTCCGACGGGGGTAACGGTAAAGCCATCCGTGGCTGCAGTGCACTGAAAAGCGGATCCGATCCATTTTGGCTTCTGTTCATGAAATAAAAGCCGGACTCCCTGTGATTTTTTTTCTAAAAGATAATCGAGCACAGTCTTATAATTCTGTTCCAGTGTTCGAAGAGCGGATTCATTCCATTCGCGATCATATTGAGGATTGATTTCGAGTTCTTCTGCACCCATGGAAACGAGGGACTTAACAGAATCCGCTAAAAATGGCACATTGTCCGGAGTAACCACAGTAATGGTCTTTACAGGATAGCTATGAGACTGGCACAACTCTTCAATCACACGTCTGACAGGATCATAACTCCCCTGACCTTTTCCCATCTCCTGCACGTGTCTCATTCCGTCAATGCTGAAATTCACTTCGATTTGATGCCCGACAATGAACTCCAGACGTCTCTGATCGAACAGGGTACCGTTAGTTGTGGTGATGAAGCGGGGGACTAATCCTTTCCTTTTACATTTTTGTCCTGCATAATCTACAAAATTGCTCAGCAAGTCGAATTCAAGAAAAGGTTCGCCCCCGAAAAAATTAATAGTTGGATTCTGCCTGCAATTTTTTAACAGGAGTTCCAGAGCTTTGCAGGCCGTGTCCCATGTCATGGACGAATCGTCCCTTGTCTGATAGCAATAATGACAGGACCTGTTGCATCTGTTTGTCAGGATCAGGGTGAGGTGGTCCATAATGACTTTTTTTCCGTCAGTACTTTTTTTCAAGCTGCTCAATATGTTTTGCTGCGAATATCATTTTGGGATTGTCCTGATCGGCAAGCGACCAGACTTGCCTGAAATTTTTATATTCATTCAAAGCCTGTGAGGACAATCCCTTTCTTTCATAATATTGCCCTAGATCATAATAGGCGGTCGCCCAGTTTGGATTGTCAACGATGATCAGCCGGCACAGATCGATAGCTTGGTCAAGATCTCCCTTTTGAGCATAAGCATACGACAGTTCCTGACGATAGAATTCAGCGTGCTCGAAATGGGAAAGGGCCATTCCCCTGACCTTTTGAGAAGCCCTTCGAAAGGATTCGACGGCATGGTCGTACTGTTTTTGAAAAAGAAAAATATGCCCTGAAAGGTGATCGCTCAAAGCAGAAAGGGAATCCAGTCTCCTTAATTGAATATAATCCTCTTGCGCATTTTCCAGCCGGTCCAGTTTCAGATTGACCAGTCCTCTGAGCCAGTACGATGGTGAGAAATCCGGGAGTAAATCTTTTGCACGATTTACCTGCTCGAGAGCTGTCTGGAAATCCTCTTTTTCAAAATGGAACCGGGCCAGATAAAACCATTTCTGACCTTCCATGAGAGGCATATCCATCTGGAACATTTTACTCAGGTAAGATTCCGCTTTCGAATACTGCCCTCTCAGCTGATACACTTCAGCCAGCTTATGAGGAGCAAAATCAGGTTTGATCTCATACACTTTGAGGAAGGCTTTTTCTGCATTTTCATAGTCGCCCATCAAATTCATATACACTTCGCCCTTACTGTCCCAGGGGTTCACTTCTCCTTCAGCGTTTCTCTGATAATCATTCAATGCTGAAATAGCTTTATCTTTGTCTCCCCGGTAACCCCGGTAAGCATAAGCATATCCCAGATAATTATAGGCCAGTTTAAAATGAGGATCGAGCCGTATGGCTTCCAGATACTGAATGATGGCTTCGTCGTACAGTAATGTGTATGTATCGTAAAATTGGGCTAAATGATAGTGTCCGTACTTGTCCTGAGGGAAGTACTCCACCCAGTCCATCAGAAAACTTTTCGTTTTGTTCAAATCGTTCTCAAGAAGGGAATTCATGGCAAGAACATAATATTTTTCCTGCCGGTTCAGACGGGAGCTGTACTTCAGCGACAGTTGAATGGCATTTTTGAAATTGTCCGATTGCTTTAAAAAATCGTATACGGTAGCGAGCCTGCTGTATGCGAGAGAGAACGAGGAATCCAGAGCCACAGCCCGCTTGAAAGCAGAAATGGCATCCTGGAAATAATACCGGAATAGATTTTCTTCACCCTCGGAAAAATGTCTGAGTGCCGTTGGATTGGATGTGGTCTGTACTGCGACCGGAGAAAAATTTTTTCGCTGATCTTCGCTGAAAATGCCCAGAAAGTCCAGTACGCGGCCAACGAGCGTATCAGCCAGAGAATACAGGTCACCGCCGAATAAGCTTAAGGTGGTCACGCTTCTGCCGCTCGATACATCGACCATGTCAGCGGTAAGTACGAGCTGGGTGTCCGCACCGGAGATTTGTCCAATGATATATTTATCGGCGCCTGTCAGCCGGGCAATTTCCTTTCTTGTTGAGTCGCTGAGACCGGTTTCATCTTTTAAGGTTTGTTCGGTCAGAACATCGTATAAATGCTGATAACTGGTGACACTGAGCCTTTCCGACTGCGAAAGACCTGAAATGAGAAGTCTGGTAAATTCTTTACCCCAACCATTTTCCTCTTCTTCCCTGCTTTTATCCTCAAAAATGAAGACCGTTAATGAATGCTTCAAGAGACCCAGCTTTTTCCTGAGCGATGTGTTCTGTTTGAGAAGAATTCCCGTAGCTGCCAGCAGCGCCAGTATAAGAGCGATTGTACCCGCGGTTTTCCATTTTTGATCACGGAGAAGCTTTTGCCGTTTACCGGAAAGCGGTCCCTCGAGAGTGACGGACTTCAACTTTGCGAGGAGTTCCTGTGCGGTAGTGTAGCGCTTATCACGCGGTTTCATGAGGGATTTGATGATGATCTGCTTCAATTCATCAGGGACATTTTCTCTGAAAAATTTGTTGAAAGCGGGTTTTTTATAAACGATCGAATAAAGAACGGCTGCCTCGTATTTACCCTGAAAGGGCGTCTGGCCTGTGATCATCTCATAAATGACCACACCCAGAGACCAGATATCGGTTCTCGGGTCGACCTCTTCGCTGTTCGCCTGTTCGGGTGACATGTAATGCGCAGTGCCGAGCGTTGTTCCGGAGCGGGTGATTTTACTGGAATCCGCCAGTTTGGCGAGCCCGAAATCCAGTATCTTTACCTCACCTTTTGTAGTGATCATGATATTGGAGGGATTGATATCTCTGTGGATGATATCCTTGCTGTGCGCTTCGGACAAGCCCTCTGCAATCTGGATCGCAATATCGATGGTTTCCTCTAAAGTTAATGTATTCCTGGATAATTTTTGCCTCAGGGTCTCACCTTCATAACAGGCCATGGATATGAACAGCTGACCCTTTTCAGTCTCATCTATTTCGTAAATGGTACAGATATTTTTGTGATCCAGAGAGGAAGCTGCCTTCGCTTCATGAATGAAGCGTTTGACGGTCGTCCCGTCCAGGTTCCATTCAGGAGGCAGAAATTTGAGGGCAACGATACGGCCGAGCTTCAGGTCTCTCGCTTTATAAACGATTCCCATTCCGCCGCTGGCGATTTGTTCAAGGATTTTATAATGAGAAATAGTCCGCCCGATCACGGCAAGCCCCCCGGTATACCGGTGATCTCTTAAGAACTGACAGGTGATGGTGGTGTCAGAGATGCAGTTTAATAGGAAGTAATAAACATTATATAAGACATTTTTAACATATTGTCAAGGAAAATAAATGAGATTAAAAACTTCCGCGCCACTCCCATATTCTTCTGTTGATTTTTACCTTAAAATCTTGTAATATCAAACTAACCTTTCTGAACCATCCCACAGATCAAAGGAGCGGATTTGCCGAAAAGAAAAGACATCCGGAAAATCATGATCATCGGATCCGGACCCATCATCATCGGTCAGGCCTGTGAGTTCGATTATTCGGGAACACAGGCGTGTAAAGCCCTGAGATCTCTGGGGTATGAGATCGTTCTGGTCAATTCAAATCCGGCGACGATCATGACCGACCCTGAAATGGCGGACGTGACCCATATCGAGCCTCTCAATGTGGATTATCTAAAGCAGATCATTATGAAGGAGCGTCCTGACGCGCTTCTGCCCAATCTGGGAGGGCAGACGGGACTGAATCTCTCTTCCCAGCTGGCATCGAAGGGAATTCTGGATGAGTACGGTGTGCAGGTCATAGGCGTCAATCTGAACGCTATCAAGCGGGGAGAAGACCGGACCTCTTTCAAACAGACCATGGAACAACTCGGCATTGACATGCCCAAAAGCAAGGCGGTTTATTCGGTCGAAGAAGCTGAAACCGTTGCCGAAACTCTTGGGTATCCTGTTGTCGTCAGGCCGGCATACACTCTCGGTGGTACGGGTGGCGGCCTGGTCTATAACATCGAAGAATTGAGGGTCATCGCAGCCCGGGGGCTTGCCGCCAGTATGATCCATCAGATTCTGATCGAGGAATCCGTTCTGGGATGGGAGGAGCTCGAGCTGGAGGTGGTGCGTGACGAAAAGAACCGGATAGTGACGGTCTGTTTCATTGAAAATGTGGATGCCATGGGAGTTCACACAGGCGATTCGTTCTGCACCGCTCCCATGCTCACGATCAGTCCTGAGCTTCAGGCGAAGCTCGAGAAATACTCCTACGACATTGTGGAAGCCATTGGAGTGATCGGGGGGACCAATATCCAGTTCGCTCATGATCCCAGAACGGACCGGATTGTGGTCATCGAGATCAATCCCAGGACTTCACGCTCCTCAGCCCTTGCTTCCAAGGCAACCGGATTTCCCATCGCATACGTTTCCTCCCTTCTGGCCGGCGGGCTGACCCTCGATGAGATCCCCTACTGGCGCGAGGGGACTCTGGACAGGTACACGCCTTCGGGCGATTATGTGGTCGTTAAATTTGCGCGATGGGCGTTCGAGAAATTCGAGGGCGCTGAAGATAAGCTCGGCACTCAGATGCGGGCGGTCGGCGAGGTCATGAGTCTCGGAAAGAATTACAAAGAAGCTTTGCAGAAAGCCATCCGATCTCTCGAGATCGGGCGGCACGGGTTCGGCTTCGCCAGGAATTTCAACAAGAAGACTCTGGAAGAGCTTCTTCTCATGCTGGTCAAGCCCACAAGCGAGCGTCAGTTCATCATGTATGAGGCGTTGCGGAAGGGGGCTGATATACAGAAGCTTTACGAGATCACCTACATCAAACCCTGGTTCATCGAGCAGATGAAGGAACTGGTGGAGCTGGAAGAAAAGATATTAAAATACAAAGGGAACCTGCCGCCGGACGATCTTCTTGTACAGGCCAAGAAAGACGGTTTTGCCGACAGGTATCTTTCGAAAATTCTGGGCGTTCCGGAAAAAACGATACGGGAAAAGCGTATTTCCCTGAATGTGGTGGAGGGATGGCATCCGGTGAAGGTCAGCGGTGTCGAAAATGCCGCTTATTATTATTCTTCGTACAATGCGCAGGATCAGGTGGAGGTGAAACCCTCCAGGAAAATCATGGTACTGGGCGGAGGTCCCAACCGGATCGGCCAGGGCATAGAGTTCGATTACTGCTGCGTGCACGCAGCCTTTGCGATCCGGGATGCAGGATACGATTCCATCATGGTCAACTGCAATCCGGAGACTGTTTCCACGGATTACGACACTTCGAACAGGCTGTATTTCGAGCCTCTGACCCTTGAGGACGTGCTGAGCATTTATGAAAAGGAAAAACCCGAAGGAGTGATCGTTCAGTTCGGCGGGCAGACTCCCCTGAACCTGGCAGCGGAACTTGAAGCAGCCGGAGTCCGGATACTTGGCACTTCACCGGAAACCATCGACCTGGCGGAGGACAGGGACCGCTTCCGCAAGATCATGAATAAACTGGGCATCCCTCAGCCGGATTCGGGGATGGCTTCGAGCCTGGACGAAGCGCTGGCGATCGCAGAAAAAATCGGTTATCCACTCATGCTCAGACCTTCCTACGTGCTGGGCGGCCGCGCGATGAAGATCGTGTTCAACGAGCCTATGCTCAAACAGTATGTGACTGCGGCTGTGTATGTGTCTCCTGACAGGCCTATTCTCATCGATAAATTTCTCGAAAATGCGATAGAATCCGAAGCGGATGCCATAGCGGACGGCACAGATGTTTTCATACCGGCCATCATGCAGCATGTCGAATATGCGGGTATCCATTCAGGC
>CAYXFJ010000135.1:370-1605 GCA_964464265.1 uncultured bacterium | reverse complement strand
CTCGAAGAAGAATCTCGACATCCTCGAAGAGTACAGCACCAAGATCGCGCGCGTGCTCAAGGTCGTCGGGCTGATGAACATTCAGTACGCCATTGCGAATGATACAGTCTATATCCTTGAAGCCAATCCAAGAGCCTCCAGGACGGTTCCCGTCGTTTCCAAGGTATGCGGCATATCCATGGCCAAGATAGCCACGCAGGTTATGATGGGTAAAAAGCTGAAAGATTTCAACCTGAAGCGCGCCCGGATCAGGCATTTCGGCGTTAAGGAGGCCGTTTTTCCGTTCAACATGTTCCCGGAAGTGGATCCTGTTCTGGGTCCGGAGATGCGGTCAACAGGCGAAGTGCTGGGCATGGCCGACTCTTTTGGGCTCGCATTTTTCAAATCACAGGAAGCGGCTCAGGCTGCTCTTCCCCTGGAGGGAACGGTTCTCTTTACCATTGCAGACCGGGATAAGAAGGCCATCCTTCAAACGGCCAGGAATTTTCACAAGCTGGGATTCCGCATACTGGCCACAAGCGGAACCGTCACTTATTTCAAACAGCACGGCATACCGGCCGGCCAGATCAACAAGGTGCATCAGGGACGCCCCCATATCGTGGATGCGATCAAGAACAGAGAAATACAGCTGATCATCAACACTCCCAAAGGACCGATCACGGAGGTGGATGATTCCTATATCAGGAAAAATGCCATTCAATACCGGATACCCTATATTACTACGGGGACCGCTGCACTGGCTGCATCCATAGGGATCCAGGAGCGGAGGAAAAGCGAGATTTCCGTCAAATCACTGCAGTCCTATCATTCAGGGATCAAGTAAGGATTTCGTGCTTAAGGCAGGTTTCAAATCCCCCCATTAACGGCATGACCAGGGGATCGAGTTCATGCGGCATCAGGTTTTCCAGATCAGGCGGGTACAGAAGACCGCAACTATTCAAGTCAAGTGAAATCCGTTTTGCCGGAGTCATAGGGATATTCCATGATCGGTCAAATCATCTCCCATTACAAAATCCTCGAAAAGCTCGGCGAAGGCGGAATGGGGGTTGTGTACAAAGCCGAGGATACGAAACTCAAGCGTACTGTGGCTTTGAAATTCCTGCCGTCTGAGCTGACCCGCGATCCGGAGTCGAAGGAGCGGTTCATTCATGAAGCGCAGGCTGCTTCATCTCTGGATCATACCAACATTTGCACGGTTCATGAAATCGACGAGACTGAAGAAGGACAGACTTTCA
>CAYXFJ010000135.1:0-257 GCA_964464265.1 uncultured bacterium | reverse complement strand
GCATTGTACATCGTGACATCAAGCCCGCCAACATCTTTATCACAGAGGACGGTGTAGTAAAGGTTCTCGATTTCGGTCTGGCCAAGCTGACCGGCCAGACGCGGATCACCAGAACCGGGACAACCCTGGGAACCGTGGCGTACATGTCGCCTGAGCAGTTACGAGGTGATGCGGTTGACCACCGCACGGATATATGGTCTTTAGGGGTGGTGCTGTATGAAATGGTTACCGGCAAGCGCCCGTTTGACGCCGACTAC
>CAYXFJ010000134.1:0-8762 GCA_964464265.1 uncultured bacterium | reverse complement strand
GACCCTTCACGCAATACCCGATTCTGCCGCAGGATTCTCGTTCGATAGCTGGTCAGGAAGTAAGACCGGCTCTGAAAATCCTACCACAATGCTGATCGACGGGACCAAAACGGTTATAGCGCACTTCATGATACTGGATCTCGCCCCCCCGCTTCTTTTGAACTGTTATCCCCCTGACGGTTCCGTTATGATACCCAAAAACAGACCCGTACAGTTCACTCTTAAGGATTATGGGATGGGAATCGATATCAGCTCTCTTGACCTCGTTGTCAATGCGATTTCCGTGATGAGCGCTGGAAGCGACAAGACCGGCGGAAACGTCGAGATCGATACACTCAGCAGCGGTATCAGAATAATTTACAGACCCGCGACTTATTTTCCGGAAAACAAACCTGTTCAGGTGGATGTCCGGTGCCTGGATCTGGCGTCCCCGCCCAACACTCTGGACTCCAGTTATGCGTTTCTTACAGGCAACTCTCACCTCGTCGAATCCGCTGCACAGTCTGTGGGTCCCGGTGGAGGAATGGTTATTGATCACAATACGGGCGTTCAGCTCAACATACCGGCTCTGGCACTGGAGGATCTGACAGATATCACGATCGGTGTGATAGACAGACCCCCTCCCCTGCCCGATTCATTGTTATTCAGCGGGAAAGGCTATTATTTCGGCCCGGATGGAATTCTCTTTCAGGATTCGGTCACACTTTTTCTGCCGTTCACCCAGTCCGACCTCGAAAATTCATCTGTACTTTACGCCAGTGATCTCCCTGTTTATCATTTCACGACAAGGGATGGCCGTTGGCATGACATGAGACCAGAATTATCGGGACAGAATTATATAAAAATGAAACTCCGTGAATTCTGTTTTGTGGTTTTCGCAAGCATCCGGTATCAGAATACGGATAAGGAAAGTCCTCCTGCACCCTCTCATTTTGGTCTAATGCAGAATTATCCGAATCCGTTTAACTCATCTACGATCATCTCTTTTACAGTGCCTGAACCGGTCCCTGTGGAATTGACCGTTCATAACATTCAGGGTCAGATCATAAGGGATCTGGTCATGAAAGTCATGCCCAGAGGTGAACATTCCGTCGAATGGGATGGAAAAGACAGAGAGGGTAATACACTCGGAAACGGTGTGTATATTATTATGTTGAAAAGCGGATCAGTAATCTTATATAAAAAGGCTTTACTCGTTCAGTAAACCTTTAAAACTCATAAACGAAACCGAAATAGGATTCCAGGCTGTCAATCTCTCTTTTACCGTAAGGATGAATGGTCCCGGTCAGATACTTTACACGGACATCAATCAGGAAGTTTTCAGTATACTGATAATTGACGCCTATTCCAAATCCCACAGCATAATGATCTTCCAGACCGTACTCGTTCTGACCGTATATACGGCCTTCACTGAAAAGGGAAACACCCCCGTTATCAAAATCCATAAATTTAAATGTCAAATCCATCTCAGCCTGAGCACCCGTTGAATTCTTTTCCTCTTCAGCCAGGGAGAGTCCCATCAGGATTTCATTTTTCCCCTTTTGTCTGTAAGCCAGCCGGTACCAGATATATCTTCTGTTGAACTGATAGAAATACCCGAGATGGAATCCGATTTTTTCACCTGACCCGTAAATCTCGACAGCGTTCAGCAAATCCCGCCAGTAATGGGTAAAGGTAGCGTCCAGGGATAAGCGCATATTTTCCTGCAGCTGAATATCCAGACCTGCATTGGCCGTCACTTCATCGCCTGGTTTATAGGGTTCATTCCATTCCTTGTTGACAAGCTGGCCGTTTTTATCCATAAATTTATACTGGTATGTGACCGGATGGTAGGGTCGCCGGTAATAATACTGTCCTCCAATACCCAGAATGACCTCTGCAGAAATAGGAAGAGCTATGGCAAAGCCGGCTTTTCCACTCAATCCCTGGCTGTATACAGGCAGCTGATATTTAAATATATTCTGGCTCAGCCGGTCTTTGACAAAAGTGTACTGGACACTGTCCAGATTCGTCTTGCCTGTTGGAAGTCCCAGTCCCAGATTGAGCATGACCCTCCCCTTGAACATAATATATGAACCCTGCACCCAGGTATCCGAAAACCCTGCGATATCCTGCTCATCTTCCCTCCACCAGGAGAAAGCCGGAGTATGATTTATATTCAAATGAAATTTCTTTCCGATTGGAATAACGGCTGTCATCGGTGCGGACAGTTGTGATATGGGATCCATAAACGGCTGGACGCGCCAGGCCTGAAGCCTGATGCTGGTCGCTATGAAACCCCGGTCCGGCAGTACAGGATTCTCCTGAGCCTGTAATGAATAACCGATCAGGAGAACCAGGCAAATCATTTTCCATTTCATCCATTCACCTCATGTGCTGTGCAGGACGGCCTTAATGGCTCTACATCATCATTTGAGAAATATCATTTTTCTCGTTTCAACCTGATCCAAAGCTTTCAGACGGCACAGATAAACTCCGCTGGAGACCCGCATGCCCCTTTCGTCCCTGCCGTCCCATAATACCTGATGATACCCTGTCGGCTGGTTCCTGAACTGGAAGGACCGTATCTGCTGACCCAGAGCATTGAATATCTCAATCTCGACATCGCTATTCTTCGGTATGCTGTACTTGATGTTCGTCTCAGGATTGAAAGGATTGGGATAATTCTGGGACAGATGGAACGCAACGGGTTCCAGCGGGATCCCTCCGGAATGTGCTTCTATGAAGGATAATGTTCCTGCTACAATTTTAAAAGGATGCGTTTTATCTCCACCTGAAACGGGACAGGACAGGCTGTGCCTCATATTGATGCAGGTCCCCTGAACGGGATCAAAAAGGAATGCTTCCCAATCTTCGGGTAATCCCTTAAGCTCCCACTCCATTCTTACATTTTTATTCTCAGCAAATGTACGGGCAGCGCATTTCCATATATAGCCGTCCTCACCCCGATTCCGGATATCAGCAGCGAGTTGTGCAGTATATGTTTTTTCTTCTGAGCGGTCAATATAAAAGGTTACGTTCTGGCCTACGGGAGGCGGTTCAGCCCGGTCATAAATATCGAATCCTTCTTTTCCCGGTTTCCGGACTCCCATGTAATTATCCAGATCTTTGGAATCTTCCCCTTTGAGGGAAACGCGTATGAGCCATTCCTCCGATTCCAGTTTTCCGGTAACAGACCTTCTGATGTCCGCCGCTTTCGCGATCTCGCTGTATTTCGGCAATATCGAAAGATTCCCGGGATCATCATCCGCATTGTAAATGAAATACCCTTTCCAGGGTTCGAAGAACGGCCTGTCAATTCTGTACCCTTCTTCAAGGCCATAGGAATATAGTGTGCTGATAGAGTCAGATGACAGGGAGCAATCATCCCATTTAACTTCAAAATAAAACGGCGCACCGATCATGTTCCAGCCAGGTTCAATGGTCAAATTAAAGCTCGAATCAGTCGAAACGTTCTGCCCTTTGCCAATATCGAACTGTTGATCCCCGTGTGTCACTATCCAGAAAGCCTTTCCAGGTTTAAACAAAAATGTTCCTGTTTCACCTCTGGGGAAATCAACATAGACAGAATCCAGATTATCCCACCAGAAAAGCCTGCAGCGGTAAGGATCATACGGATCCACATCATCTGCCAGTACACTGTCCACACCTGCCTGATCTAATTGAAAAGGCACGGATATCATGCTGAGCTGTCTGTGCCGGAGCAATGTTGGAGTGACCATTCCGCTGAGACGGACACTTTGCGTACCCGGATTGTTCACAGGATCCAGAGCGGGATATTTCAACGTATCCCCGCTGACCGTGATTACTTCAACATAGTATTCGACACCTCTCAGCGTCACAGCTGTGGCGGGCACACTGACCTCCCAGTCTGTGGTTCCTTGAGTGGCTGACTTTTTGTCATAACCGGAACCGCCTCCTTTACGATAATAGAAAAACACGCCATTCGAGATGGGAGTAATACCCTGAGGAATCTCTATATCGAAACTGGCTTGAGCAGCCTCCATAAATACCGAGGAAGCGGTCACGTTTATACCCGGATCCAGAAGCTGGAATTCCCAGGGTTCCCTTGAGATACCGGATATACGGATTTCATCCATCTGGCCTTCAAAGAATCCCTGCAAACTGTCCATGGCTCCGATGATCAGCGGACAGCCTTCCCAGTCAGCGGATATACCGCTCCATGCTCTGGAAAAAATTTCCCTGCCATCCAGAAAAACAGTTCCCGTATTCGAAATATGATAATAACTGAGTGCGACGTGATGCCAGCTGTTATCATTCACACGAGGTCCGCCTGAACCGAATCCGTGGCAAACGATGCGTCCCTGTCCATCCGTTGAAAAACCGTAATTGGCGGAATCAGGGAATCCAAGATAGATGAAGGTTTGAGAGACCGTATCCGTCCGGAAATAGCATTCCACAGTAAAACTTTCCAGGAGCGGATCCAGCACCAGATCCGGATGAGAGTCGATCTTGCCCCAGTCATTGACACCGTCAAAACGAAGACCGTTTCCGAATACCCCTTTCATTCTGCCTACCCCGTTGTACAACCTGCCGGAATGATTCAATCCGGAAATGTCCGTTAAAAACATATTGCCCGGAGATTCTCCGAAATGGTATAAAGCCAGAGTATGAGTGTCTGTGGTATACTGGTTAAGACCTGTTTCATCCGTGCTGCTTCCACGGAGTGTCAGAGCCCTGGACGGATGCAGAGAATCGTTCGAAGCAATCACCATTGAATAGGTATGGGTAGTATTCGGTGTATCCGGCTCATAGATCACGGAAATATACTGGCTGCCAGATCTGGAAATGATAAAGGGTGTGACCACTCCTGTCACAGAAAATACATCTCCCCCGCCCGTAATACTGATAATCTGCAGATCCTGATCGCCCGTATTGCTGACAGAGAACCTCAGTGTCCGGGTTTGACCGACCAGAACCGTGGCAAAATCGAGTGTTGCAGGCGCAAGCTGTAGAGTACTGGGGACAACATTGACCTCCCAGTTCTGTCGCACTGTATGTGAAAATCGTATTTCATCGATTTTACCGTTCAGGAACCCGCTCGTTGTGGATCCTCCGAAAACCACAGGATCCGAGGATTCGATACTGATGGTACCGGCGAAAGCCCGGGAAGACAGCTGCTGGTTATTCATAATCAGCCGGAGTGTATCCTGATCGCAACTCATGGCCAGATGATACCACTGGTTGATGTTCATGGCACTCACCACCGGGGAGCTCAATACCTGTGCAGCTCCCGCTGTATTCCATAGTGTGGCCACGATACTTGTCGATGTGCATTTCAGTTCAAGATCCGGCTCAGTGGCTGTGCCACTCCTGAACAGCAGAAATTCCCCTGAAGGCTTTGCGGAAAGAGATAGCCAGAGCTCAACCGTGAGATCATAAGGATCGAGCTGTCCCAAAGGATTGCTGCTCAGGGACATATATCCATTTAAGCCTTCAAAGACCAGGGATTTCGCGAACCTTCCGTCGCTGCTCCATGCAACACCTCCGTGCAACGTGCCTGAAATTAAAGGATGAGATGAATCAGCGATACTTGTTCCCTGCCCTTCATCCAGATGAAAAAGCCCCAGAGTGAAGGTGTCCTGATCATAGGCCCCATAAACGGGTGTGCTTATGCCTTTTCCGAAAAATGAGAGGGTCCGCTGCGGCCAGAATGGATCATTGGTTTCCATAGTGATATGGCCGATCCGGTCCAGCGTATCCGATGGGACGAATAAAAGATTGATCAACTGCCGGGCACCCGGTACCAGCGTGAATCCTGCGATATCCGCTGATACATCACTGTCGGATGAGGCAACTGACGATACTTCAAGGGCGTCTATTCCTGTGTTGGACACCCACAGTTTCATGGTGCGCTGTTCGTTTAAAAATACACGGCCAAAATCGATGATTTCCGATGAAACCGATATCCTGGCCATATTGACATTGAATTCCCAGTGCTGCCGGTTGACATTGGAAATACGCAATTCATCCACACTGCCATTGAACGGTTTTTGAGACTCATGGTCTCTTCCGACGATCACAGCGGCAGTATCAATAGCCGGGTCAGGAGAAGCACCTGCCATGTCCCCTGAAAAGAAAACCGTACTTTCCCTGGTCCCGTTGAGATACATTGCCAGCGAATCCTCCTCGAGAACAAGAGCAGTGTGGTACCAGCGGTTGTGGAGCAATTCCCTGCTTGTCACTGTATAAACGACGTCCTCGGTACTGGATATTCTTCCATTCAGTATATTTCCATCGAATACGAGATCGAACTGCGGCTGAGAGGACGGCCCTCTCCTTAACAGCACAGCTTCTCCGGTGGGTATTTCCGCGATATTGAACCAGAGCTCCACGGTGAATCCGCCCCATCGCGGCCGGATTTGATGGCTGGGACCGGGCTCGAAGGTACAAATATAATTATTATCCTTTACGAATAAAATACTGCGGTTAAACTTTCCGGCGGGTCTTTCTATACCCGTCCACGATCCATGAAAACCTGATCCTGATGAGTCGTAAACAGCAGAACCCCCGGTTTCATTGAAATGCCACAAGCCGATGGTGAACGGATCGGTTTTATATGCGCCTGCAGGAAGGCTGGTCACTCCCTTCCCGGAGAGGGGAATGACAAGGTTCGGATAGGTCGGATCGCTGCTTGAGATGATCATCCGGGTCTGAGGATCCAGCTGCATTTCAACTTCCGGACTGAGAGTGACGGTCAGAGTGGTATCCTCCCCTATTCCCAGATAGAACGGTGCATCAAAACTCACGTCCAGCGCAAGATGCACCGGTGTGATGCGGACATCCTGAATATGCAGTGATTCATTCCCTGTGTTCCGGATTAAAACAGGGAGGCGCCTCTGGTATCCCCAGAGAACATTGCCAAAATCCATTGAAGTTTCTGAAACAGTAAGACGTGAGCGGTTCACATGAAATTCCCATGACTGCCGGGCGATATTGGACAGGCGGACTTCATCTATATACCCGAAAAAGGGAACATTTCCAAGAGTTGTTGAGCCGATGACCAGAGGCTCATCATTCTGGTAGCGGAGCTCGCCTCTCAGAACTTCAGTATCCTTGATCACTCCGTTTAAGTACAGACGAAGGGAATCTCTGTCCCAGGTCATGGCCAGATGATACCATTGCAGGGGATTCAGTTCGGCCATCGAGCCTGCAGTAAGCCTGTGCTCGACACCGTTATTATCCCAGACTGAACCGATGATACCTTCTACCGCTCCCAGAGCCAGCTGATATTGTTCTGTCAGTGTGGCTCCGTTGCCCCGCTTTAAAAGGATATAGTGCCCGGTGGTCAGTTTGGCCAGCATATTGAACCAGAGTTCCACAGTGAACGACTGGTTATAAAAATTAAAGGCAGGATTGGTGTGAGGAATAACGACGCGGTCGTCGCTGTCCCAGCCGTTGAACCGGACGCTTCTCCCGTACTTGGATGTATCGGTGCGTGCCGCATGCCCGAGCAACTGTCCGTCATTGTCATAAAGAGTGGCATCGATAACAGAGGTATTCCCTTCCAGTTCATCGAGATGCCAGAGTCCAGCGGTCAGCACATCTAGATTGTACTGCCCTTCGGTCACCAGTGCCACAACTTCGCCCTGCAGGCTCAGATTGACGGTTGCATCGTTGGTATAGAGATTGGCCGAACCATTCACGAATCCCACATCCGAGGCCAGTGGAGTGAAGTAGACGACCAGCTGATGCGTATCACCGGGTGCGACATTGAACCTGCTCTCACTGAACGTAAAACGGTTATTGTTGGTTTGTATTCCCGTTATCTTCAGCAGCGTTGTCCCCGTATTCTCTACGTATATAATATAGGGCCTTGTCCGTTCAGGAGCCACTGGCCCGAAGTTCAGGGTTGTTGGTGCGACCGCAATCTCAGGCCTGATGAGACTCTGATAGATGTACAGCCCTCCATTCCCGTCCGCCAGCAGGACCCGTCCCTGGTACACGTCAAGACCCAGGGCATCTGCGCCTGTGGGTGCGTACCCGACTTCCCGGACAATACCCGGTACGGAGGTGTCGAAAATCTTCAGGCTGTTGCCGGCATCAGTGACATAGATCGTGTTTTCCTGAACCACGATATCGTTGCATGAGCCATCCAGTCCTATGGTTTCCACAACTTCATCCCTGATATAATCCCACATAAGGAATCCGTAAGGACCATTGGCCACATACACTGTATCGCCCCGCACATCGATACCCCTGGCTGAAAGAGGAATACCTGTCAGCGAAGCCACGGACAGCATGCCGGACCCAGGCAATCCCGAAGTATCGTAAACATAGACCCCTGTCAGGTCTGCGATAAAAAGACGGTTCGATAAAAATTTTACCGCCTGTGCGTGACCGGGAGTATTTAAATAGCCCGCTGTGATTTCCGCGGGAGTGCCTCCGATATTGACCGTCCGTATGCCTCTGGATCCGCATGCCAGAAAAGCAATGGATGTGGAAATATCCACATCGAGACAGGTATCTCCCTGCACAACGAACGAATGTTCCTCGGCCAGATCATTGGGGTAAGTGGCATCCAGAATGGACAGACCTCCTGTTCCATCAGCCACATAGAGCATCTGACCCCGTTTAATAATACGCTTTGCCTGTCCTGCTGTGTTGTAAAAGGTCAGGGGATTCAGTCTGTTCTGCGGCGGACTCGTAGTGTTAAGAGAAAATACATAGACACCACTGCGCCCGACAGCAGCATACCCGTAGGCATTGTCCAGAGCCGCTCCGGATGTGAGGTCTGCCGT
>CAYXFJ010000133.1:0-8868 GCA_964464265.1 uncultured bacterium | reverse complement strand
AATAATTTTGGTTACAGCCTATGCGTTCGAGGTGTCAGGCTGGAAGAAGCCCTCGGCATGGGGAAAAAGGCTCTTGGCATTGAACCGGATAACGGTGCCTATCTCGATACTGTGGGCTGGATCTACTTCCGGATGGGTCAGTACGAAACAGCGCTGGATTATATAGAAAAAGCCTCCAGGATACGGGTAGAGAGCGCCGAGGTGGCGGATCATCTCGGAGATGTGTACGAACAGCTGGGGAGGCGGGGGGACGCACTTGAAGCATGGAAACGGGCGCTGGAGATTGACCCTGACAATGAAGGGATCAAGTTAAAACGGAAGCTCAAATTACTGGAGTAGCCCGGGATGGTCAGGCGGGTATTTATTTTTTTTACTTTTTGTGCAATTTTTTACATACAATGTGCCGGTCCTCTGGGGACCCGCAAAGCCCTTCCTCAGCTTGATCCGGAAGATCTTCTCAGAGACATAACCGCACATGCATCCAGGCTTCAGACTTTCAGGGGCATGGCAACGCTTTCGGTTGTTTCCTCTCTTGGACCCTTCAGGGGCACCCTGCAGATTCTGGTCAAAATGCCGGATTCCCTGTGGATAAAAGTGGAAGGGCCTCTGGGCCTGGATCTGCTTCAGGGTTTGATCGGCGGTGACAGTGCTCTGGTTTACAGCCCGATGGAAAAAACCGCGTACAGGGGAGATCTGTTTCAGGTTCAGTCCATGGGACTGTTCCCCATGGATACGGATTCACCCGGTTTGATGCTGGCCATGCTGGGACTGCTCTTGCCGGTCGATACAGATACTCTGGGGATTGAACTTTCAACAGATGACAGGGACTATATCCTGCATTTCGGCAGCGGAGAAACCGTACGCGTGGATCCGAGAGGGCCTGTTGTGTCGCGGTGGGAGAAGCTGGATAAGGGGGGGGAACCGCTTTGGACATGGGAGGGGATGCGTTTCAAGAAACATAAAAGTGTCTGGCTGCCGCAGGTGATCCGCATGACCCACTATCAGCCGAAGCAGCAGATGACCGTGCTGTATGAACGGATCAGAATGAACCGTCCCATGAAAGAGGGATGGTATACTGTTCGCATACCGGAAGGGGTGGAGACCATTGAACTCTAAAACCGGGGAAAAGGAATTGTCCGTCGTGATCCCCCTTTTCAACGAGGAGGAATCCCTGAGGACACTGCATGCCGAGATCATGGCTGCATGCGATCCTCTTGGCCTGCTCTACGAGATCATCTATGTGGATGACGGATCCGCGGACGGGTCTTTTCCGGTGCTTGAATCCCTTTACAGCGCAAATCCGGACAGGGTCAAAGTGATACAGTTCCGTAAAAACTCCGGCAAGTCCGATGCTCTGTCAGCAGGATTTGCAGCTGCAAGTGGAAAACGTGTTGTCACAATGGACGCTGACCTTCAGGACGATCCTTCGGAGATCCCCGGCCTGCTCGCCAGACTGGAGGATGGATTCGATCTGGTTTCCGGATGGAAAAAGAAACGCAGGGACCCGATTTCCAAGAAACTCCCCTCGCGCCTGTTTAACGCCGTGACATCGCTTCTGACAGGCATACGGATCCACGACTTCAACTGCGGGCTGAAAGCTTATCGCAGAGAGGTCCTGCATTCTCTGGAAGTGTACGGGGAGCTTCACCGGTATATTCCTGTACTGGCGCACTGGGAAGGGTACAGGGTGGGGGAGGTCAAAGTGCATCACAGGGCCAGAAAATACGGTAAAACGAAGTACGGGATGTCCCGCTTTTTCAAGGGGCCTCTCGACCTTCTGACCGTCATGTTCCTGGGCAGGTACACACGCCGGCCCCTCCATCTTTTCGGGATTGTGGGGTTCATCACTTCCATGCTGGGTATGATCATTACGGTGTACCTCATCGTTCTCAGGCTCACCCGGGTATCCTACCTGAGCAACAGACCTCTGTTTTTCGTGGGCATCATGCTGATTCTTCTCGGAATCCAGTTCATTTCGATTGGCCTGCTGGGGGAGATGATCACCCGGTCCCACGCCTCTGTTCACACGTATAAGATCCGCCGTACACTGGGAGCATAGGGTGCGTATCGTTCTGGTAGGAACCGCATATCCAATGCGCGGAGGCATTGCCCATTACATCGCGCTGCTTTACCGGAAACTTGAAGAGCGCGGGCATGGCGTCCGTGTTCTGTCTTTTTACAGGCAGTATCCGTCGTTTCTCTTTCCGGGCAGCACTCAGAAGGACGAGGGAACTGAACTTATTCCTGTGCACGCCCATCCGCTCCTCGACTCCATCAATCCCCTGTCCTGGATCAGGGCTTATTTCTGGCTGAAGAAGGGTAAGCCGGATCTGATCCTGTTCAAATACTGGATGCCCTTTTTTGCTCCCTGTTATGCGACTCTGGCCTTCCTCTCAAAGTTCCTTCTCCATGTGAAAATCGTATACCTGTGTGACAATATCATCCCTCACGAGAAGAAGCCCGGAGACATCCTGCTCACCCGTCTGGGCCTCCGGTTCGTGGATTTCTTCATCGTGCAGTCCAGATCAGTTCTGAACGATCTTCTCCGTTTCAGACCGGAGGCTCAGTACAGCGAAGTGTCGCATCCTGTATACGAGATATTTCCCGCGCCTGTAAGCAAAACGGAAGCGAGGAAAAGGCTCGGTATCCCGGATGTAAAAACCATCCTCTATTTCGGGTATATACGGCATTACAAGGGTCTTCCCTTTCTTATCGAGGCCATGAGTGTGGCGGGGCTGAAATCCATCAGGCTTCTGGTTTGCGGCGAGTTCTATGAAGGCAGGGAGGAGGTTTTGGAGCAGATAGGACACCTTGGACTCAGGGACTCCATTACCCTGGTTGACCGTTTTATCCCCAACGAGGATGTACCTCTCTATTTCTGCGCATCCGATCTGGTCGTGCTGCCCTATGTTTCTGCCACGCAGAGCGGAATTGTGCAGGTGGCCTACCATTACAACAAGCCTGTGATCATCACAAGGGTGGGAGGCCTGCCGGAAGTGGTACTCGACGGGCGGACCGGATATGTGGTCCCTCCTCGGGATGCTGAGGCGCTGGCAACAGCGATCCTGAAATTCTACAGGGAAGATAAAGAGGCGGTTTTTGTGGAAGCGGTGAAAGAGGTGAAGAAGCGATATTCCTGGGACCGGATGGTCGAGGCCGTGGAAACGGCGATGCATGAAGGGACAAAAACATTAGGTTGAAACGGGATATCAGCGGATAGGAAGAGATAATGGAAGACGAACACTTCCGGACATTTTTCGAAACAGGTATGATGCCGGATCGGGGAAGATAATGCAGTACGAACCCGTCAAGCAAAAACTTGCCGGAGGGTTACGCCATGCTCCTGCAAGAAAAATGTTCTACCGGATGCTGGGTCTTCTTTTCCTGCGGGAATGGTATGTGAAGCGTGAGATCCGGAAGCTCGGATGGCGTCACAGACCGCTGGGCATCCTGGATGCAGGCGCGGGATTCGGCCAGTACAGCTATTATTGCCTGAAGCGGTTCCCCTGTGCGGAAATCCTGGCGCTTGAGATCAATTCCGGCCATGTGGATTCTGGCAATGATTTTGCCGGGAAGATCCGGGCCGGCCGTCTGAAATTCAAGAAACAGGATATTACCACACTGTCCGGCACGAGGATTTTCGATCTGATCCTGTCCGTTGATGTTCTGGAACACATAGAAAATGACAGCGATCTTCTGGAGCGGTTTTCCAGAGCCCTTACTAAAAATGGCCGCCTGATCGTCTCCACACCCTCGGTTTACCGGAGGCACACAGACGATGGGGTCTTTGTGGGAGAGCATTTCAGGGAAGGGTATTCAGAAGAGGATATCAGGCAGAAATTCGAAAAAGCCGGTCTTCAGGTGGACAGGCTGGTTTACAGTTACGGACGATGCGGGGATCTCTCGTGGAGGATGGGGATACGGAACACCCTGCGGATTTACGGTATCAGGGGTCCGTTAAAGGTTCTTGCACCGCTCTATCTTCTCGTCATGCTTCCTGTCGTACTTCCCCTGATGGCTGTGGATTTTATGAGGATGAACCGCAAGGGCACCGGAATCGTGATTGTGGGGTCTCTGTGGAACAAACCATGAAAAAGGTCCTTTTTATCACATACTATTTTCCCCCTGCAGGCGGTATCTCAGTGCAGAGGGTGCTCAAATTCGTCAAATACATCCGGGATTACGGATGGCAGCCGGTCGTTCTCACAGCCCGTGAAAAGGATTATACTCTCGTGGATCCCTCTCTTGTCAGAGAGATCCCGGCTGATGTGAAAGTGTACAGGACACCTGCTCCGGACCTTTACAGAGGATACGGCCGTATCGCAGGAGGCACAGGAGCACCTGTAGACCTGTCAGCCATACAGGCAAAAGAGGGCAGCACCGGCATACTCAGCCGGATGGCTCTGTGGGTACGGTCTGCATTCTTTATTCCTGATGCACGCATGGGCTGGTTCCCGTCCGCAGTGCTGGCAGGAAGGAAGATAGTGATGAGGGAAAAAATCCAGGCCATTTTCGCCACATCGCCTCCTTTCACTTCAGCTCTGGTGGCAGGGGTGCTTGGCAGGATCACCGGACTTCCCTGGATATCGGATTACCGCGATCCCTGGACGCAGGCGTATTTTTATTTCAAAAGGCCAGGACTTTCGAGATACATCGAAGAAAGACTGGAGGGAAGTCTTCTTAAGGGAGCAGACTGCATCGTATCCGTCAACAGCCGCATCCTTGAAGGATTAGATCATAAGTACGGGCATTCAAGCGGCGACAGGGCTGAAGTCATTCCAAACGGCTACGATCCTGCTGATTTCAAAGGGCTTTCTCCAGTCAGGGACGACAGGTTCACCATTACGTATACCGGCACCCTTCACGCTCAGATGAGCCCTGCGCCGCTGCTCGAAGCTATAGAATCTTTAAGCAATGAAAGCGAAAGGTTCCGCAGGGATATCAGGATCAGGTTCATCGGACGTATGGGGAGTGATATTCAGGGTCTTATCGCCGATTCCAGCGTTAAAGAATGCATCGAGCACATTCCGCACATGAGCCATGAACTCAGTCTGCGGAACATGCTCGGTGCAGAGCTTTTACTACTGCTCATTCCACAGTATCCGGGGAACGAGCTGCATATGAGCGGAAAAATATTTGAATATCTCAGAGCAGGAAATCCTGTCCTCTGCCTCTCCACTCGCGGGGATGCGGCAGATCTGGTCCGGGATACGCGATCGGGATTTACGGTGGATTACGGGGATGTGCAGGGCATACGCGAGGTGATCAGGGACTGCTATGAGAAATGGCGGTCCGGCAGGAGCTGTCACAGGGAGAAACCGGTAAAGGAGAGGATCGAGCAGTATGACAGGCATCTGGCAGCCAGAAAACTGGCCTCTCTTCTTAACAGGATAGTTGCCACAGCAGGATCTCTATAAGGAAGCGTCATGAAAACGGTTTCTTTTATAACAGCCAACGCAAAGAACGTCTTCCTGAAAAAATGGAGCCTTGCGTCCGGCAGGGTACATTCCAGACCCTATCAGATCTCCATAGAGGTGAACGAAAGGTGCAATGCGTGCTGCCTGATGTGTGACTGCTGGAAAGAGAAGACCGATTATCTGACCGCATCCGAGATCGAAGCTGTTCTTCTGGAACTCAAATCCTGGCTCGGTGCGGGAGTTTTCGTACAGATCTCCGGAGGCGAGCCTCTCATATTCAGGGATGTCGACCGTCTTTTCCGCGTGTGCAGGGAGCAGAATCTCATCTGCAAGATCAGCACGAACGGAATTGCCCTGAACAAAAAAATCTGTGACCGTATCATCTCTTCCGGATTGAAATATTTGACCGTTTCCCTTGACAGCCATATTCCTGAAATACACGACAAATACCGCGGGGTCAAGGGCACTTTCGACAGGGCTGTAAGTGGGCTTGCCTATCTGAGACAGAATAGCAGTATGGTGCTGGGGATATCCGCCATTATCATGAAGGAGAATGTCCCCGTACTCAGGGAAATGACGGAATTCTTTCTCGGTCTCGATATTGACAGGGTGATCTTCCAGCCTGTACGGGCTTATGGCATGAAAGTGAACGAATGGAAAAAGTATCCCTACTGGGTGCACGATATTGAAGCTCTCAAGCGGGGGATAGCTGCGATCAAAGAAGCGAAAAAGAGGGACCCCCGCATCATCAATACCACAGGTCATCTGGATAGGATCATCGATTATTTCAGGGATCCCTTGTCCATCGTGAACAGGCGCACCTGTGCTCTGGGATACGAGCACCTGGAAATCAACTTTCGCGGGGAAGTGTTCCTGTGCAATGCTTATCCTTCTATAGGTAACATCAAGGAAAAGAGCGTGCGCGAAATGTGGATTTCGCCTTTGGCCGAAGAAGTGAGGAAGCGGATGAAAACATGCTCGCTCCCCTGCACGAGCAACTGCAAGACGGAGATCTCTTTCAGAGAGAAGATCGATAAATTCATCGTTTTTCTGAAAGCCGGACTGTTCGAATAATCCCATCCAAAAGGATAACCCATGCATGTCCTGATGATCGTGGCCAATAATTTTCTTTATGATTCCAGGGTGTCCCAGGAAGCTTTTGCCCTGAAGGAGGCTGGCTTTGATGTGACGGTGATAGACTGGGACAGGAAAGGATCCGGAGAAAAAATCATCGAGGTCAGAGGAGTGCAGATCTTCAGAATCTATACCGGCAGTCTGCTCAGGCGCATCAGACGCTGGTCTGTACAGATCCAGTTCTTCTGGAATCAGGCGTTCAATCTGGCGAGACTGATCCCTTTCGATATACTGCACTGTCATGATCTCGACACGCTCCCTGTCGGATTGCGTCTTAAGAAAATGTACCATACTCCCCTCGTGTATGACGCCCATGAAATCTTTCCCTTTCTCCTGGACAGGAAATTTGCAAAAGCGCTGAAACCCTATTTTATTCCTCTTGAGCGGACAGCGGTCAGTCAGGTGGACAGGCTGATCATGGCCGAGTCGTCCTACACGGAATATTTCAGCGGGCTCGGTTACAGGGATGCGGTCACTGTGCTTAACTGCAAACCCCTCCTGGAAAAAAAGTACCGGCCTCCGGTGAGAGCCCGTTTCACGCTCTGTTATTTCGGGAGCCTGATGCAGTCACGCTTCATCCCCGAGCTGATCGATGTGATGTCAGAATTGCCTGATGTGGAGCTCGAGATCGGGGGCAGGGGGCCTCTGTCAGAGGATGTGGAGAAGAAAATCAGGTCTCTGGACAATGTCTACTTTTTCGGATTGATCCCTCATGAGGAGCTGGTGGAAAGGACCCGGCAATGCCATGCGGTGGTCTGCATGATCGATCCCGGCGACAGGAACAACAGCATCGCCTCGGCAAACAAGCAGTTCGAGGCGATGGTGGCAGGGAGGCCTGTCATTGCCACCAAAGGTACCCGCAGCGGACAGATTACGGAGGAGGAAGAATGCGGTCTGGTGATCCCCTATACCCGTGAGGCGCTGCGGGATGCGATTGTCAGTCTCAAGCAGGACGCAAACCTCTGTGAAACTCTGGGAAAGAACGGACTGAGAGCTGCGGTCAGGAAATACAACTGGGATTACGAGAAAAAGAAACTCATTACGCTTTACAATGAAATCTGCGGGAAGTTCAATGACCGATGACCGCACACCCGCTTCGAAGGGTACGGGACGGGCGGAGGAGATGAAGCGGCATTTCAAGAAGCTCACGTTTCAAACCCTGACTTATGGTATGGGGGATATGGCGGTCAAGCTGATCGCATTTCTTCTTTTGCCGCTTTATACCCACAACCTTTCTCCGGACAATTATGGAGTCTGGTCCCTCATTCAGACACTTCAGGCGATCCTTACCGTTATCTTCAGTATGGGATTGAATACAGCTGTTTTCAAAGTTTACCATGATGCGGAAGGAGAGGCCGAGAGAAAAAGGGTTGTTTCCACAGCCCTGGTATTTCTTTTTGTGTGGGGAACCCTGTTGACAGCGGTTCTTCTGGCACTGGCTTTACCGCTTTCGGATCTCCTTTTTCACTCCCGGGAACAGGTTTTACCCATGCGGCTGATCTTCCTTTCGGTTTTTTTCGATCTTTCCCGGATCATCGCCCTGGTCACTCTTAGGGCGAGAGACAGGGCGATGACGTTTTCCTTCATCAATATCATGCACTTTACTCTTCTCGGAGTGCTGAATATTGTCAATGTGGCATTACGGAAAAGGGGCATAACAGGAATATGCGAGAGTTATCTCGAGGCCTCCGTCTTGATGGCCATGATCGTCACTCTGACAGTGTTCAGGGAGATCGGATGGCACCTGTCCATGCCCAGACTGCGCGAGATGCTGCGGTTCGGCATACCCCTGATCCCGAGCGGTCTTTCGGTGTGGGGACTGACCATGACAGCCCAGTACTTCATTCACTTTTACAGCACGGACAGGGAAGTGGGCCTTTACAGTCTCGGGTTGCGTTTTGGTATGGTCATGAACATGATTCTTGTCCGCCCGTTCAGGACAGCGTGGCTGCCGTTCATGTTCTCGATCCAGCATGAGGACCGTGCCAGGAGGGTTTATGCTTTCACCCTGACGTACTATTTCGCGATTGCCACTGCCCTGTTCCTCTGCCTGTCCATACTGGCGCGGGAGATTGTGATACTGACCGCTCCTCCGGATTATGAGGAGGGGTTCCGGGTCATCCCTATGATCGCGCTCGCCTATTTGTTTTACGGGATGTACTATACAGTGGATGTGGGAATACTGGTCACATCGAAAACACGGCTCTATGCACTGATCACTTTTCTCTCGGCGGCCCTTCAGATAGGTCTTAATTTTGTCGTTGTCCCGGAATATGGAATGATGGGAGCCGCTGTCGTGGTGCTCATATCCTATACG
>CAYXFJ010000132.1:3045-8895 GCA_964464265.1 uncultured bacterium | reverse complement strand
GGGCCCATAGCTCAGTTGGTCAGAGCGGCGGACTCATAATCCGTTGGTCGGAGGTTCGAGTCCTCCTGGGCCCACCCAAGCAAAGCGGAGGATATGTCTGGAATTGGAATGCTACAGAGAACTTCGAGCTTTCTTGTTGCAACCGAAATTGGGATCGGGAATCTCGAAGCCGAATATATAAAACCAAGTGCACCTCAACGAGGTGCATTTTTTATATAGGGGTCTTTTTTCACATTCTAAGGAGGGATAACGTTTGAATAACACGTTGGAGGGCCTGGTCAAACTTCAGCTGCTGGATATTAATATTGCGAAATTGGAAAGCACACGTGGAGATCTTCCGCATCAGGTCAGCAGGTTGAGGCAGGAACTGGACGAGAAAAAGCGAGAGATCGATGAATGCTTAAAAAAGCTCGATCTTTTTCAGAAGGAAATGGGCAGTACCAACCTGGAGATCGAGGCACTTAAAGGGAAGAAGAAATTGTTTCAGGCCAGGCTTTACGAAGTGAAGAACAACCGTGAATATGATGCTGTCACTCACGAAATCGAATCGGTAACAGCCAACATTGAATCCATGGGGAACCGGCTGCTGGAATTGATGGATCAGGAGGAGCAGACGAAGAAGAACCTGGAAAACTTCAGGGCGGAACAGGGAAAACTCAATGGTCTGTTCACGACCAGGAGTACAGAATTGCAGAAACGCATGGAGCAGACAGAAAAAGAGGAACTGACGCTGCAGGACCAGAGAGGCAAGATCATACACAGACTGGAACCCCGCACCGTCAGCAGCTATGAAAGGATTAAGAAAGCGAAGCATGGTCTGGCTGTTGTTCCTGTAAAACGGGGTTCTTGCGGCGGCTGTTACAAAAATCTGCCCCCCCAGCGCATTCTGGAAATCCGAGAAATGAACAGGATGCAGATGTGTGAATCCTGCGGGCGCATTCTTGTCTGGGATGAAAAGGTTTCGGAGACCCAGGAGTGAGGCTGATCGCTTATGTAGATGGCTCTTCTCTGGGGAATCCGGGGGAGGCGGGATACGGTATACGCATTCAGGATGATAAAGGGAATGTGCTGAAATCCTTCGGAAGATACATCGGTAAAGCGACCAACAACGTTGCGGAATACAATGCGCTGATATCCTGTCTTGAGATGGCTGCCGGTATGAAAGCGGAGTCCCTGAAAGTATTCTCGGACAGTGAACTTCTGGTCAGGCAAATGAACGGGCTGTACAGGGTCAAACAGGATCATCTGCGAGTTCTGTATCGGCGCGTGCTGGATATCATCGATAAGACCTCAATGGATTTCTCGATCCAGCATATTGAAAGAGAGAAAAACAGGGATGCGGACCGGCTGGCCAGAAGGGCTGTATCTGCCAGGCGGGAGATCTTGGAGCCCTGAAAAGTGAAATGTATTCATGTAGTTTGAACAGAGATTGAAATAGTAACGACAATTCCATGGGAAGAACGGGTGATCGCTCCGGCTGAAGCAAGCTTCAGCATGGAGAGGAAAGTCCGAACTCCACAGGGCAGGGTGCTCCGGAGAGCGGAGGCGTCCCGCACGAGCGGGGCGACGGAAAGTGCCACAGAAAATACACCGCCCGGATTGAGGCGCTTGGCGTCTTATTTTTCGGGTAAGGGTGAAAAGGTGAGGTAAGAGCTCACCGGTCCGGTGGTGACGCTGGATGCAAGGTAAACCCCACCTGGAGCAAGGCCAAATAGGTAAGGAGCCCGCCTGGAGTATCCAGGCCGCGAGGTGGCCCGCCTCGCCTGACTTACGGGTAGGCCGCACGTATCCGGTGTTCGCACCGGATCAAGATAAATGGTCACCGTTCCGGTTTTACCGGAAAACAGAATTCGGCTTACAGTTCTTCTCATGGAGTGTTCATCCTTTACTGGAGGCAAAGATAGTGCAGTGGGTCGTCATCGATCAACCGGATCGTGAAAAGGTCAGGGAATTCGCGGATGCGCTGAATGTTCCCAGGGTCATTGCATCCATACTGATCAACCGGGAGATTGAAACACTCGAGGCTGCGGACACATTTTTTAATCCCTCATGGGAGGATCTGTATGATCCTTTCCTGATGAAGGATATGAATAAGGCAGTGCAGCGCATCATCACCGGTTTAAACCGGAAGGAACGGTTTTTCATCTATGGCGATTACGATGTGGACGGGATCACATCAGTAAGCCTTTTAACAATGTTCCTTAACCGGATGGGAGCGGATGTCACTTTTTATATTCCGGACAGGCTGAAAGAAGGTTATGGGCTTTCCCAGGCGGGAATCCAGAAGGCAACGAATGTCGGAGCGAAAATCCTGATCACCGTTGACTGCGGCATTACCGGTAATGAGGAGGTGGCTCTGGCCAGATCGATGGGTATCGATGTCATCATCAGCGACCATCATGAACCCGGAAATTCCCTTCCGGAAGCAACGGCTATAGTCGATCCGAAACGGGAGGACTGTGAGTATCCATTCAAAGAGCTTGCCGGAGTGGGTGTAGCCTATAAACTGGTAGAAGCCGTCGCAAAGCAGCTGAATCTGCCGGAATCCTTTTGCAGGGACTACATCGATTTAGTCGCGCTGGGAAGTGCGGCCGATATTGTACCCCTCGTGCAGGAAAACAGGGTTCTGGTCAAGAAAGGGCTGGAGAAGATCAATCAGCTGGACCGTATCGGCATATTCGCACTGGTCGAGAGCTCGGGTCTTCTCGGGAAAAAAATAGGCACGGGACAGGTGGTTTTCATTCTGGCGCCGCGCATCAATGCCGTAGGACGTCTGGGGAATGCGGAGAGAGCGGTCAATCTTCTGATCACCCACTCACAGGAGAAAGCCCGGAGCATCGCATCCGTTCTGGAATCTGAGAACAGGAACAGAAAGACAATAGATGAAGAGACTTTCCAGGAAGCCTGCAGACTGATCGATGAGGTTTTTGATCTCGAAGTGGACAGGGCTGTTGTTCTGGCACAGGAAGGATGGCATCCGGGTGTCATCGGGATCGTGGCTTCAAGGATAGCAGAGACCGTTTGCCGTCCCACCATTATGATCGCCATTGAAGAGGGTGTCGGGAAGGGGTCTGCGAGAAGCATTGCGAATTTCGATATTTATACGGCACTGAAAAAATGTGACAGCCACCTGCTCGATTTCGGCGGTCACAGGTACGCAGCCGGACTTACCATCCGCACTGATCAGATCCAGGATTTCCGTGAAGCATTCAAGAAAGTAGCGGCTGAGACCCTTCTGGATGAAGATCTCATAAAGCGTATAAAAGTAGATGCGGAGATCACTCTTCCGGAGATCAACGATGCGCTTATCCAGTATTTAAATCTTTTCTCACCCTTCGGACCACAGAATATGCGTCCCGTATTCTTTTCTCAGGGACTTCAGGTTGTCGGTGCGCCAAGAATCGTGGGAAAGAACCACCTGAAATTCAAAGTCAGGCAGGGAGAAGAAGTCTTCGATGCGATCGGCTTCGATCTGGGTACCCTTTCTTATCGCCTGACACCGGGGGAGAGCAATCTCGATATGGTCTACGTCATTGAAGAAAATTACTGGAACGGGCAAAACAAGATACAGCTCAGAGTGAAAGACCTGAGATAGATCTGTATCCGGTAATGAATACCGATAACCAGGTCTGGGAGCAGGGCTCTTACAATTGTTAAAGGAGAGCGTATGGGATTCAAAGAAGACGCGAAGGTCTGGAAGAACGGCACATTCGTGGAATGGAAGGATGCGACGATACACGTTGCCTCCCATGTTGTTCACTATGGAAGCAGTGTATTCGAAGGAACCCGTTGTTACAATACTCCGCAAGGACCTGCCATATTCCGGCTGAAAGATCATAATCAGAGGTTTTTCGATTCAGCGAAAATTTGCCGTATAAATATACCCTTCAAGATCGAGGAAATTAATAAAGCCTGCCGGGATATCATCCTGATAAATGGTTTTACTTCAGCCTATCTGAGGCCGGTGGCTTACAGGGGATATGGTTCTCTTGGGGTTGATCCGTCAGGGTGTCCTGTTGATGTGGCCATACTTGCATGGGAGTGGGGTGCTTACCTTGGAGCGGATGCGATCGAAAAAGGAGTGGATGTATGTGTTTCTTCCTGGCAGAGAATCGGAGCCAATACACTTCCGGCACTTGCCAAAAATGGTGCCAATTACATGAATTCACAGCTTATCAAACTGGAGGCACGAACTGACAATTACGTAGAAGGTATAGGATTGAATACGAAAGGATTTGTTTCCGAAGGCAGCGGCGAAAATATTTTTCTTTACTTTAAAGGCAAACTCCTGACTCCCGGGCTGTCCGAATCCATTCTTCCGGGCATAACACGCGATTCCGTAATCCGGATCGCAAAGGATCTGGGCATCGAGGTCGTGGAGCAGGGTGTGCCGCGTGAAATGCTTTACATAGCTGACGAGGTATTTTTTACGGGTACAGCAGCGGAAATAACACCCATTCGGTCTGTAGACAGGATTTCCGTAGGCTCAGGCTCAAGGGGACCTGTTACGGAAGCGATACAGAAAACATTTTTTGGAATCATTCATGGAAAGCGGAAAGATCCTTACGGATGGATGGAAAAGGTTGAGTAATATTCTGACCGTTCTTTGGAAGCTGCGCTTTATTATGTGAAGGGTCAACGGATGAAAAAACGGAGAAGGGCCAGAGAACTGGTTTTACAGGGTCTCTACTCATCGGAAATCGCAGGAAATTCCTGCAGTGAAATAGAGAAAGAGATCAGCGAGAGGTGTCAATCGGATGAGGAGATCATGGCTTTTGCCTCCGATCTGCTTGGCAAAGCCATCGAACACCGGGAGAGTCTGGACCAGGAAGTCGCTTCAGTAGTAGAGAACTGGGAATTTAAAAGGATTGCTCTTATTGATCGCTTGATTCTCCGGATGGCCCTGTGTGAATTGTTGTACTTCGATGAGATCCCACCCAAAGTAACTATCAATGAGGCAATCGATCTTGCCAAAGCGTACAGTACTTCTCAATCCGGACGTTTTGTAAACGGTATCCTGGATTCCCTGTTTCAGAAATGCAAGGGAAAAAACAGGATTGTGAAAAAAGGCAGGGGTTTGATAGATTAACCTGGACAATGATTTCACAAACACACTATTTCAGACTTACATTTTCTGCGAACCGATTGTAAAAGGAGGCGCTTTTGAATATCAAAGTGGAACAACCCAAAGAGGAAAAGCTGATGGAAATGGGTGTCAGAAGCTGGCCTGTATGGGAAAAAGAAAAATCGGTTTTTCCATGGATATATGATGAGAGGGAGATCTGTTATTTTATCGAAGGGGAGGTAATCGTAATCCCTGAAAACGGAGAACCTGTCAAGGTTGAGAAGGGAGATCTGGTAACCTTTCCGAAAGGGATGTCCTGCACGTGGGACATCCTTAAAAATGTCAAAAAGCATTACCGGTTCGGATAGACTTCCGTGGAGATAAGACCGGCTCCGGGGAAGATAGCGAATAGAAATATGTGGCGATAAGACCGGCTCCGGGGAAGATAAGACTTGACATTCAATTAAAAGCGTCTTATTTTTTATCCTTTTAATGAACGTACTGAGATTTCCAGCAGCGCACAGAGGACAGGGAACTTCATTCTCTGGTTCACGTTTTATTTACAGATGCCCGCCATAACTGCCTGAGTATGCATCTCTCCCGCAGTCCTTCGACAGGGGCTGCCTGTTCTGGAGATTAGCCTGATTAAAGCGGAGTTTTACAATATGGGTAATATTCTTGAAAAACTGTTCGGGAACAAGCACTCACGGGATATCAAGCAGATTATTCCTCTGGTAGATGAAATCAACCGGGCGACACCTAAAACCCAGTCAGCACTCCTCGAG
>CAYXFJ010000132.1:0-3035 GCA_964464265.1 uncultured bacterium | reverse complement strand
ATTTGAAACGCTGAAGAACTTATCCGATGAAGAACTCATGGGCAGGACAGAGATCTTCAAGTCGAGAATACGTGAAAGAACCAGCGAAATCAGGAATCAGATTCAGGCTCTTAAAGACAAGCTCCGGGAAGTGGCTTCCGAGGAGAATCTCGGGCATGAAGATATTCGTTCGCAGATTGAGGAGTTTGAGGATGAAGAGCGGGAGGAAACAGAGGAAGTTCTGACAGAGATACTGCCCGAAGCATTTGCTGTGGTGAAGGAGGCCTGCAGGAGACTGCTGGGCAAAAGCTGGAAGGTGGTTGATCAGGAGACAGTATGGGACATGGTCCCATTCGATGTTCAGCTGATAGGGGCTGTAGTCCTGCATCAGGGGAAGATCGCAGAAATGGGGACAGGTGAGGGGAAAACACTGGTGGCCACCATGCCCCTGTATCTGAATGCTCTGGTCGGCAAAGGAGTTCATCTGGTGACAGTGAATGACTATCTGGCGCGAAGGGACTGCGAGTGGATGGGGAAGATCTATGAATTCCTTGGATTGACCACAGCCTTCATCACCAATGATATGGATCCATCCGAACGGAAAGTGGCGTACAATTCCGATATCACCTATGGCACGAACAACGAATTCGGTTTCGATTATCTGCGCGATAATATGGCCATATCCACGGAGGGGCTTGTTCAGAGAGAACACTACTATGCCATCATAGACGAGGTGGATTCCGTTCTCATTGACGAGGCCAGAACACCCCTGATCATTTCCGGGCCTGTGGGGGAATCGAAAAACCGTTTCGCGGAAATGAAACCGAAGGTGGAACAGCTCGTGAGGAACCAGGCGATACTCATGAACCGGCTGATAGCGGAAGGTGAGAAATTGCTGGAAGAAGGGAAGGAATATGAGGCGGGGATCAAGCTGCTGCAGGCACAGAGAGGCGCTCCAAAGAACAACCGGCTGACAAAGATGCTTCATGAACCGGGTGTTCAGAGACTGATACGGCGGGTAGAGTCGGATTACATGAGGGACAAGAAACTTAATGAGCTGGATGAAGAGCTTTACTTCGCCATTGAGGAAAAGGCGCATACCATTGATTTAACTGAAAAGGGCAGGGAAGCCCTTGCTCCCAATAATCCTGATATGTTCATTCTTCCGGATATGGCGACCAAACTCTCGGAGATAGAGGGCGATGAACAGCTTGCACTTTCCACACGGACGAGAATGAAGGAGGAGATTCAGAACGAGTATGAAGAAAAAAGCGAACGCCTTCACAATATCAGTCAATTACTTCGCGCCTACTCGCTTTTTGAAAAGGATGTCGAGTATGTGGTGACCGACGACGGGAAGGTCATGATCGTTGATGAGTTTACAGGCAGGCTGATGCCGGGAAGGCGCTTTTCGGACGGTCTTCATCAGGCACTTGAAGCCAAGGAAAATGTGAGGATCGAGAGGGAAACGCAGACACTGGCGACGATCACGCTTCAGAATTTTTTCAGGCTGTACAAAAAACTGGCAGGGATGACGGGAACCGCGGAAACGGAATCAGGGGAGTTCTGGCAGATTTATAAGCTGGATGTGACCGTGGTCCCGACCAACGAACCCGTCAGAAGGATTGATCATGACGATCTGGTCTACCGCACCCGGCGTGAGAAGTACAATTCCATTATCGAAGAGATCTCAGAGTATCACGAGCAGAATCTGCCCGTTCTTGTGGGTACCATTTCAGTGGAAGTATCGGAGACTCTGTCGAGGATGCTGAGAAGGAAAAATATCCGCCACTCAGTGCTGAATGCAAAGTACCACAGACAGGAAGCGGAGATCGTGACCAGAGCCGGCGAACCCGGAATGGTGACCATAGCCACAAACATGGCAGGCCGTGGAACTGACATTAAGCTGGGTACAGGAGTGATTCGTTATCCGGAAGAGAACGCGGGATCTCTGGTCAGAGATATTAAATCAGCGGTTTCCAGGGGGAATTCGGTCACTGTGCACGAACTATCAGCGGAATCCATAGACAGATTGATCCCGCTTTTGAAAAATGCGGGAATGGAACCCCGGATCATCCAATCCATGGGAGAAAAAGAGGCTTTGCTTTCCGGAGAGGAACCCTTAAACGGGAAAATGCTGTACCTGATCCCGAAAAATTTCGGAGCGCCAGCCGACGCCAGGATAAAAAGGGAGGATCTGATCCATATAAAGGCCCGTGATTTTTCGGAAGGCGGACTGCATATCATTGGAACGGAGAGGCACGAGGCAAGACGCATTGACCGGCAGCTGCGCGGAAGGAGCGGAAGGCAGGGGGATCCCGGGTCCACCCGTTTCTATCTGTCGCTCGAAGACGATCTGATGAGGCTTTTTGCACCGGACCGTATCATCGGGGTCATGGACAAGATGGGCATTGAAGAGGGCGAGGTCATCACGCATCCTATGGTCACACGATCTATCGAGCGGGCACAGAAGCGCGTTGAGATGCGCAATTTTGAGATCCGGAAACACCTTCTCGAATATGATGATGTGATGAACAAACAGCGTGAAGTGATCTATACGCGGCGCCGCAGAGCGCTTGAAGGTGAAAATCTTCATGAGGAAATTCTGCTGCTCATCGAGGACTATATCGATGATATTGTCGAGGGTTTTATAGGGAAAGGGGAGTACGGTGACTCCTGGGATATTGCAGGACTCCGGGAAGATTTGATCAAAACAGCTCTATTGCCCCTTCCCTTTTCTGAGGATCAGCTGGCGGGGCTGGGAGTTGAGGGTGTACGCGAAAGCCTGAAAACGGCCATGAAGGAAGCCTACAAGAGCAAGCGCAGGGCACTGGGTGTGCCTCTGATGGCCCAGCTCGAGCGGTTTGCAACGCTGAAAACCATTGATGAAAAATGGAAAGAGCATCTCTATGAGATGGATCAGCTCAAGGAGGGAATCGGACTCAGGGGATATGGGCAGCGCAACCCTCTTTTGGAATACCAGAAAGAAGGGTACGAGATGTTCATGGAGCTGATCCAGCGGATCAAGGAAGAAACCATCGAAAAGCTTTTCCGGG
>CAYXFJ010000131.1:0-8901 GCA_964464265.1 uncultured bacterium | reverse complement strand
GATAAAGACAATCCTCAGGCTGCGTTTTTCAGGTTCTGGAGAAGATACTGCAACCGGAAACATTTGACCCTTAAGGGGCTGGCAAATGAAAGTAATGTTCAGAGTCAGCTCGATCTGCTGACCGCACTCGATGAAGCTCAGAAGTACCTGACCGATAAGTTCGGCACTTACCGTATTCCCTGGGGAGAAACCGTTCGTATACAGAGAGGCGAGAAGAGCTGGCCTGTCAGCGGGGGCTCTTTTGAGGAAGTAAATGTGCTGAGGGCTGCATGGGGAGACCTCAATCCAAAGTCCGGTATTACGCTGGTCCGGGGCGGACAATCCTACTGTATGCTGGTCATACTCAAGAAACCCGTTGAATCTTTCAGCATACTGCCCTGGGGTGAAAGCGACGATCCTTCTTCTTCACATTATGCAGATCAGACGGAGAAGCTCTTTTCAGGCGCTAAGTTCAAATCCACCTATTTTTCGAAAGAGGAGTTGATGCAGCATCTGGAATCAGAGAAGAAAGTCAGGATGGAATAACCGGTCATAAGCTTTAGAAAGAAATGTGTCATAGGATACCAGCGCGTACTGGTTATCCTCAATTTCAGGCTGATTTATGGCTATGGCCGGTAGCTGCAGGGTACACCAATGAAATTATTGTTATTTGTCACAAAAAATGTTATATTAAATACCCGTTTGGATATAGCACTGGATGTAAGACGCCATTTCATTTAAAATCAGGGAATGGCTCAGGGGTTCGGGGATATTCCTGACGGGGTGCGGATCATAAAAACAGGATAATATTTACAGAATCCAAACATTGAACCTCTTGCAAGGGAGCCATGTAATGCAGGCGAAAGAACTGAACCAGTTCAAGAAATCGTTGATTGAATTCCGGAAAGAATTGGTAAAACAAATGGGATCTATCAAGACCGAGGAAAGGGAACAATCCCTTAAAGAGGAGGATGGAGATACATCAGCCTATTCTTTTCATCTGGCTGATCAGGGAACAGATAATATGCTTCAGGAGCAAAGCTTTTTCCATGTTCAGCGGAATGGAGAATTGTTGCATCAGGTCGATCAGGCTCTGGAGAGAATAGAGAAGGGAATTTTTGGAAAATGTGAGAGCTGCGACAAGGGAATCAGTAAAAATCGTCTGAAGGTGATTCCTTATGCTTCCCTGTGCGTGGATTGCCAGTCCAAGGAGGAAGGACAATGGGTTAATCGGAATGGCATGGACGATACCAGGGAAGTGCGTTCAGATGAAGATGAAGAGATATTTTCAGTCGAATAGTGCAGATTTACCGGATCCTGCATATCCAAGATGGTATGCGGACACTATTCACCACAGGGTCAGAGATAATCGAGAGTCGGTCAATATTATCAAAGAGGTTTGAGCGATGACTTCCGGGAGGCGGTCGGCATCGAACAGTGTTCGAACCCAGAAGGGTGACGACAGGGAATACCAGAAACAGAGAAGGAGAAGGGAAAGGGATTGGGAGGAGAAAAAGAGGAAGCGTGAGGAGTCCGAAGGGTATTCTCGCAGAAGAAGGTATGATGAGGAAGATAGCTGGGAGGATGAAGAGGAATTTTAACCATGATCCTTCATCCGTTGTTTACTCAGGGACCTTTGTGGTATCCACAATGTGTCCATTTTTTTTAATTCTTACATTACCTTACACGTTAGTGTAATCCAAGAATACTATTATGGCGGGATTGTTAATTCTGGAAGGTTATTCCTGACTATAAGGCGGTGCGGCTGTACAAATCTGATTTCAGCTCAACTAAAATAAGGTGGTTTTATGCTTAGAGAGATTAACATATCATTGATCTTCTGTCTTTTCTTATGTCATACCGGTATTTACGGGCTTCGGGCTCAGACTTTCAAACATCCGGGACTTTTAAACACTACTGAAGATTATTCTTTGATTAAAAAGAAGGTAAACGAGAAGGAAGAACCGTGGAAGAGTGGATATCTGAAAATCCCTGTTTTTCTCGACCACCAACCCGGACCTGTTGATGTTTACATTGACGGTGCGGGTCACAGAGATGAACAGGATATCAATATGCAGAAGCTCACAGCAGATGGTATGGCAGCCTACGGAAGCGCTCTGCACTGGGTCGTCACAGGGGACACTGCCCATATTGTGAAAACCATCGAGATCGTGAATGCCTGGGCCTATACCCTCAAACAGATCGATCCCTGGCAGGACGGCTCTCTGTCCACTTCGTACGGCTGGCCCTGCCTGATCTATGCAGCGGAGATCGCAAGACACCTTTATTCAGGATGGAAGACCGGGGATGTGGAAGGGTTTGAGGCTTTCCTGTCCGGGCTCATCTGGGACGGTACAGAGAAAGCTCTGAAACGGGAGAATAACTGGCGGTCCATGGCCATATTCTGCAGGATGGCCATTGCGATCTTCACGGATAACCGGAACCGGTACGAATCCACTATTGAAGAGTTGAAAAAGCAGATCCTATCCTACTGTTACCCCTCAGGTCAATGCCTGGAGACCGCACGGGACCTCTGGCACTCCCAGATGGGCATGGCGCCTCTTGTAGCTGCGTGTGAGATGGCGTGGCATCAGGGAGATGATCTCTATTCCCTGGAAAATAACCGTCTCCTGGGGTCTGTTGAATGGCATATCCCCTTTATCATGGACGAAACGGAAGGATGGCCCAAGGTATTTGATTCACCTAAATATGAACCGTCCAGTCCTGGAAATGAAGGCAGACCCTGGCCGTTTTATGAGATGATGTACAACCATTACCACAACAGGCTGGGATTCGAAACACCCAACACATGGAAGATCCTGACCGGGACAGTTGCGGGTTTCGATGAATTTCCCGTGCGGCCCGAGGAATGGGAACGGACGGGCGGATGGGGTACGGTAACCCATGCCGGAGACAGTACGTCTTCGGCGGTATTACAGTATCCGGAGCAACCTTTATCGTTCGATTTGAGTCAGAATTACCCGAATCCATTCAACAGCGAAACCGCAATTGAATATACTGTTCCGGCGGATTGCCAGGTATCTCTCGTTATTTACAGCATTCTTGGACAGGAGATCATCAGACTGGTTGAAACAAGAAACCTTGCAGGTGTTTACCGCACAGTCTGGAATGGAACAGACGGGTGTGGGAATAAGGTTGAATCTGGATTGTATATCGTGCAAATGAATGCCGGTGGTGATGTGATGATGAGGAAGATGGTTTTAATGGAGTAAGAAAAAAAGCACCGTTCTTTCGATTATGCAGTACTTGCAACTCTTTCCAGATTGAAAACTTCTGCACGGAAAACAGAATGCGGAATTAGCAGGCATGTATCAATCGCAACATGGAAAATCGACACCGCGAACAGAAGCCAGAGAGGTCAAGGGGTGTTGATCCCTTAAGAAATACCCTCTCTGGCGTTTTCCTCAGATATGCAGCCCAATTTTGTGTCGAACAGCATTTCATCATTTATTATTATTGATATTGTATACTTTAATTATTCAATAACAATTACATAAATGAAGATTATCAGATACCTCTGCTGTCCGCCGAAAATTTTTCGATACAGCTCAATCATCAAGCACGAAAGTCACCGCCATATTCACCTGATATTCTGACAACTTTCCTTTCTCAACGCGAACGTGCTGCTCTTTGATCCAGACGCTCTTTACATGCCTGAGAGTTTTGTTTGCACGGACAATCCCCTGCTGGATCGCATCTTCGAAACTCTCTGTCGACGTGGCGCTGATTTCAGAAATCTTGGCTACTGACATATTGTGTCTCCTTTCAATTGTTGGACGTCACCTATTTTATAGGGTCTGTTTAGAACTGCATTATGAAGCTTTTGAATGCTAGTGCCCCCTCAACGACTTTTCCGCAATCTATGTTATCGGGTGTATCTTCTGGAGTATGTGTGACGGTAGCCATTAATTCAGATACCTTTTCCGCTGTAAATGCGATTGCGGCTTTATTATTCTGGACAAATAGCATATGATCCCCATTGTACCACGGTTCGCTCTCAACAATTCCATCAAACTGACTGAAAGCAGCACGTGCTTTCTCTCTGATTTCATCCGGACAATCACATTCGAAGCGGTCGAAGAAATGTGTTTGGCATCCATCTCGAGCATGAATGATCCACCTGTCCTCGCACTGATTTCCTCGCCAATAATGTCAGTACAACAGGCACACGGTATATTGAACATCACCCTGCCTGCTATGAATATCGATACTACCCTGTTTACTGTTTCTTCGTTGTGAGCTGCTGCGCCTCTGCACAGGCTGTACCCGCATTTCTTTCAATCAACCTCGATAATATAGTAACATTTTCCTCTCCTATTTTTTCATTCTCCTTCAGAGTCTTGAGCCAGTTCGTCTCAAGTTCCTCAATACTGATCCCGAACACATCCAGCCATGGCCGAGTCTTTTCATGGGAGAGCCTCTGTAACTGTTTCAGCTTGCTGATTCCGTATGTCTGGAACAAATAGTTGGCGAATGATCCTGCTTCGGCATAGGCCTTGTGTTGTTTGGCTTTATCAAGAATCACAAGTTTGCCACCCCCGTTGTCCTTCATGCCCCAGGAATCATGATCCGGTCCCAGGTCGTTGATGGGAATATAAGATTTCCTTTCCAAAAGAACCAGTACCCATTCATCATTTCCGAATCCGCACATTGGAAACGTCATTGGATTGCCTGCTTGCGTCTCTGTAAGGATCCCCATCATGTTGCGGATCAATTTATCATTCTGGGGAAAAATGGCGCTGGTGAGCTTGTGAGCCATCATTTGAGGCGTTCCATCAGCGCCGAAAATCCGAACGATACGTAATCTCTTATCTCCCCTCTTTTCCCAGTAAAATACACTGGAATAGACATCCCTGCGCGGTACATCGAAAATCACCTGTATCTTTCCGAATCGCTCTGTTCCGGAATCAGCAGACCAGAATGCAAGAATACATTCCAGCATCACTTGTGCTTGACCGGCCAGGTCTTTCAGTTTATCATTCGATAATTTTCCGGTGGCATCACTTACGATGAGGTGCCGGGTTTCTAGTGCATTGTCTCATTAATCACTTTACTTTTAACGGTTGTCCGGTATAAGTCCATGCAAATGGTTTTGCTGTTTCATTATAATGAGAAATAAAATGTTCAATCTTTTGAATCAGATCTTTTATGGATTTGAAAATGCCTTGTTTCAAGACTCTTCTACTCATGATACTAAACCAAATCTCGATCTGATTTAGCCAGGAGGCATGGGTCGGAGTGAAATGGACAAACACATTCTTTTTTGATGATACCCATTCATTCACTTTGCTATGACGATGCGCACTGAAGTTATCACAAATAATATGGATTTCACGATCCTTTTTTCGATAGGTTCTTTCAAGATATTTCAGAAAGGATAGAAATTCCTGATGAGTATGACGATCCTCACACTTGCCATGAATATTTCCCTGATGCACTTCCAATGCAGCCAGCAACGATGTGGTGCCGTGTCTTTTATACTCAAATGGAATGTTCTTTACCTTCCCATGGGGTTTCAAGGGAAGCATAGGCTGAGTTCGATCCAAGGCCTGTATCCCTGTTTTTTCGTCAACACTTAATATCACTGCGTTGTCCGGAGGATCCAGATAAAGACCAATGATGTTGAGCATTTTTTCTTCAAATTCAGGGTCTGTGCTATGGTGATAATATTTTATGCGGTGAGGCTTAATAGCCTCTTCCTTAAACACACGCTCAATAATACCCCGATCAACACCCATATGATCGGCCAGATCACGAATCGACCAATGGGTTCTTCCGGGCGGTGGATTACAGGCTTCTGCAGCGATCCTGTGTTTAATCTCAGGTCCATATTTAGGAGCCCTTCCAGGACGATCATCATCGTCCAGGCCTTCAATTCCTTTCTCAAGAAAACGTTTTTTCCATTTACTGACGGTCACTCGAGTCGTATCAAGTCTCTTCATAATCTCGTCAACAGAAAGCCCTTGAGCTGTCAAAAGAATGATTTTTGCTCTGAACACCGTTTGTTGAGGGTTGGTCCTTTTATTAACAATTTTCTCGAGGCGCTCTTTCTGGTGAGGAGCAAGAGCGATACTACGTATCTGTTTTCCCATGAGTTATCCTCCCGTAATTGAACTCATGGGTTAATATAATGAATATTATGGCCATTGTAAAGTTGTTTTTATGACAATGCACTAGTATTGCGCTTGATGCCTGTGATAAACCAGTCATCAATGATCCAGCTATAAAAACTGATATCACAATCACCCGTCTGGTCATCAGTTTCTTTCCTCCTTTTTTTCTATGGCTATTCTCCTCCCCTTCAACTGAACCACCTGTCGAACAGAATCCTGACGCCAATGATAATCAATCCAGCATTTTGCCTGATCTGGGTGTACCCGTATTTTATTGACTCAGGAAGCGCTCCCGGAATACCCCTATACCCATCTCTCCCAGCCCGAGTATATGCAGGAGTTCGCCAGTATCGGAGAAATCGAGTCTTATCCCGGGGTCATAGTAGTTAAAAGCAGCTTTCCAGGCTGCTCCGAAAACAGGATGCCTGACTGCAGCTTTGACGAAGGCTTCGTCTCCGCCTTTGATATTGAGGTAGGCGTTTGCATCCCGGATCCTGATGTAGTGCGTGCTGGCCCTGGTAAATGATAGGTCAGTGTCAGTTGTCTGTTCCTCGTTCCAATCGCTGTGCTGAACCACGTGGATCCTCTTGGAGGTTTCCACATCGCTGGATGTGTTCCGGATCATCTTAACCACATCCGCTGTGATATCGGACTGTCCCCCCTCCTTGACCCATACGTCTCCGCCTGCTTTCAGGATTTTTGACCAGCGGGCAGCCAGCCCGGCTACTGCGGCATCATGATCCGGATGTGCTGCAATCCAGCCGCCGCAGTCACCCCAAACTTCATCCATGACCGCATCGGATAGTACATTGAATTTTTCCGCATTTTTTCCATAGGCTCCGGACACGGCTACCACATGTTTCCTGATCCAGTCAGTCCCGTACAGCGACTCAAGAAGCGTTCTGTCAGCTGCCGCGCTTTGCCCGTCATCCCTGTCAGGTGCATGGTCGTAATGCAGGGACAGCAGGTCCTTTTCCGGTGAAAACTTCCTGATGAGCTCAGTTTCGCATGCCTCGAGGCCAATGCACAGCGCAACAAACGCAGCCAAGAATCCAATCCGTTTTCTCATTTCGGTGACTCCCTATTATCTAATTACCGGGGCTTTGCATTTTGCCAGCCTTCTGCCATCATTTCGTGCAGATGGGCGACCAGCTCCTTATTTTCAGACTTGAAAACAATGCTTTCCTTGCACAGGGGATCGTTTTTTAAATCGTATAATTCTCTGTCCCGCACTTCCCCGGTTTTCTGATCGATCCATTCGGTATAGCGGTACTGGTCCGTTCTCATGGAATAGCCCATCATATTGCCGGCACGCGGGTACTGGCTGAACGCCGCTTTTTTCCATGACCTTTTCGGATCGTTCAAAAGCGGAACCATGCTTATCCCTTCCAGATCACTGGCGACCGGAAGCCCGCACAATTCCGCAAGCGTCGGATAAATATCAACAAATTCAGTGAGTGCTGGTACTCTGATCCCTCTGGGATGATCAGGATCAGAAATGATCATGGGCACATGGGTATCCAGTTCAAAATTGGTATGCTTGCACCACTGAGAATATTCTCCCAGTTTCCACCCATGATCTCCCCACAGGATGACGATGGTGTCTTTTCTTAAACCGAGACGGTCAAGCTCGTCCAGGACCTTGCCGATCTGAGCATCCGTATAGCTCACACAGGCATAATAACCATGAATGAGCTCTCTTGTTTTGGCTTCATCACAGGGCCCAACATCCGGTATGTCCGAATAGGAGCGGAGCTCGCCCCATGTGGAAAACGCGATTTCCGGAGCATTCTTTGGTTTTTCCGGATAAGGAAGAGGGATACTTTTCCTGTCGTACAAATCCCAGTATTTTTTGGGAGCGCAGAATGGCAGATGGGGTTTCCGAAATCCAACACCCAGGAAAAACGGCTGGTTTTCCTGTTCACCGGACGCCTTTGCCTTCGCTGCAACACGGTTCAGTGCTTCGACGGCCATCCCTGCGAGTTTTCCATCCATGTAGATATCATCCGCCACATCAGCGCATTCCGTTGCCGGTCCGCGCATGCGGGCGGGTTCATTCCTGTTTGTCATGGTTTGTTTTCCGCCTTCCTGTTCGAGACGGATGTTTTCAGCCAGGGCATAACCCCGACCCATTCCTTTTGGATCTGCATGCGGTATGCTGTAGGACGCTGGATCCTCCAGACCGCCATGAAACAGTTTTCCCATCCCAATAGAAAAATATCCGTTGTTCTTAAAGTGCTGCTGAAGCGCGACAACATCCGGCAATGTTGTCCGGATGTGGGTTTTCAGATCGTAAACTCTGGTGGTGTCCGGCCGCTTGCCGGTCAGTAAACTGGCCCGGGTTGGTCCGCACACCGCCTGCTGGCAATAGGTTCTTTCAAAAACTGCCCCATCCTTCGCAAGAGCATCGATATTGGGGGACTTGATCACGGGATGGCCATAGCAGCCCAGTTCCGGACGAAGATCATCCACCGCAATGAAAAGGACGTTTTTCTTCCTGGCAGGGATGGATCCGTCCCTTTTCGAAACTTTTTCGGACGAGTTACAGTGCAGGGAAAATCCGGCCATGACGCCGGCACCGAAAGCCGCAGAGCTTTTCATAAAATTACGACGTGTTAATTTCATTGTATCCTCTTGTGCATTCAGGTAAAAGTTTCAAATAATGAGAGATGATAAAACGGAAATCCGCCAGACAGAAGCCAGTGCACTCACTATTCTCCCCGGGTCATACCTTCAATTCATCAGGATCATTTTTACGGTTCTGGTAAATGAAGAAGTTTCCAGCCGG
>CAYXFJ010000130.1:4514-8906 GCA_964464265.1 uncultured bacterium | reverse complement strand
CCCATATGGCTGTGGCAGGGGCAAAAGAATCCCCCGTTTGGAAAAATATCTTTGATCAGGCTCGTGAAGAGGTGGGGCTGATGGCGAAGCAAATAGAAGAACGATCGAAAGTTTAGAGACGTATGGACGAATGAAGACAAATTGAGTGTGAGCATGAGAACGACGGAAGAGAGATTACAGCAGATCGTCAAGGACAGGGGAGCGGGATACCTCGTGCTCTTCGATCCGGACGAGAAATCGGTTAAGGAGGGGTCAGAGTTTGCGAGGACATGCGAAGAGAACGGTGTGGACGGGCTCCTGATCGGAGGCAGCCTCCTTTTTTCAGATCATTTCGATGCAATGGTCAAATCGATCAGGGAGTCGGTTTCCATTCCGGTGATCCTTTTTCCGGGCAGCGGACGCCAGCTTTCCGCTCATGCAGATGCAATGCTTTTCATCAGCCTGATCAGCGGGAGAAATCCCAATTTTCTGATAGGAGAACAGGTCCTTTCCGCTCCCATGGTGCACAATCTGAAACTGGAAACCCTCCCCACAGGGTACATGCTGATCGAATCAGGCGCGCAGACCTCAGTGGAATTCATGAGCGATACCAGGCCTATCCCCCGTGAAAAACCGGAGATAGCCGTAGCCCATGCACTTGCGGCGCAGTATATGGGCATGAGGTATCTCTATCTGGAAGCGGGAAGCGGTGCTCTCAAATCCGTTCCCGAAGCTATGATACAGGCTGTGCATTCAACTGTCGGGCTCCCTCTTATTGTAGGCGGGGGAATACGGTCACCCGAAGAAGCATCCAAAAAAGTGAAAGCGGGCGCTTCGTTTGTGGTCACAGGAAATGTGCTTGAGGATCTGCAAAATGTAAAAAAGATCCGGAAATTTGCAGAAGCCGTGCACCTCAGGTAAGGTTCATACGGTATCCGATATGATCGATATACACACACATATTCTGCCCGGAGTGGATGACGGGCCCAGGGACTGGGAAGAAACCATCGCACTTCTTGAAGAAGGGATCGGGGATGGTATAACGGGCGCGGTCTGCACATCCCATGTGATGGACCGGCTGGATGCAACGGTTGAGAACAATCTTCAGCAGATTTTCACTCGTCTGGAAGAGAAGGTCAGGAATGCGGGGCTTCCCATCTCGCTTTGGCTCGGATCCGAGATCCACTGCCAGGCTCATTTCGATCACCGGTCGAGAGTGGCTACTTTGAACGGGAACGGCAAATATCTGTTGATTGAGTTCCCGATGAACGATATACCTTACAATGCGCCGGACATGCTGTTCCATCTGAGTCTGGAAGGCATATCCCCCATACTGGCCCATCCTGAAAGAAACGCTGCCATCTTAAGAAAACCGGATCTCGCATACAACCTCTCGATGAGAGGGATACTCTTTCAGCTCAATGCGGGAAGTCTGACCGGGCAGTTCGGAAGGGATGTAAAACATCTGGCCTTCCGGATGATCGAAAACCGGATGGCTCATTTTATTGCTTCAGACTGTCACAGAAAGGGCATTCGGCCCATGCACCTTAAGAAAGCCTATCATGCGGTTCTCGAACGCTGGGACGAAAACACAGCTGCTCAGCTGTTCGAAGGAAATCCCAAACTTGCAGTTTCAGGTGAGTCCATTCAGTCGGATGATCCTCTGCCGTTCACCCGTGAGAAAAAAAGCCATTTCTTTTTTAAATTGAGAACACCGAAGAAAACGTGAGAAAAGAGATGAATTTCAAGGACCTGATCATAGAACAGATAGGACAGAGTGCACAGCTGCATACGGCCATGGCCGCGAATCTCGTTCCATCCATCGAGGAGACTGCCCGTCTGATGATCGATACTCTACGTTCCGGATTTAAGATACTTCTGTGCGGCAATGGAGGCAGTGCAGCGGATGCCCAGCATATAGCAGCGGAACTGGTAGGGCGGTTCCGGCTGAACCGGGACGGATTGCCGGCCATTGCGTTGACCACGGATACTTCCCTCCTGACCGCACTGGGCAATGATTTCGGTTTTGATACGGTATTCGAGCGTCAGGTACAGGCCATAGGCAGAAAAGGTGACCTGCTCGTTGCTATCAGCACATCCGGAAAATCACCCAATGTTGTCCGGGCAATGAAGGTTGCCAGGTCCATGAAAATCAGGACAGTTGCGCTGCTCGGTGAAATGGGAGGGGAGATGGCGGAACTGGCGGATATCTCACTCCAGGTGCCATCCGGCGATCAGCCCCGCATTCAGGAGGGTCAGATCACCGTGGCTCACATCCTCTGTCATCTTGTCGAAGAAGCCCTTTTCCCGGTTAAAGGGGGTGATAAGCGATCCTGATTGAACTCACAGAGACTGCTTTCACCGGTTTGACCCCCATTCCGCATATCTGGCAAGACGGGGGATCGGATATACCTGCAGATTCCAATTTTACCCTGCAAACCATGAAATATGACAGAGCTGCCGGGAGGGCCATGTGGGATTTCTGAATATAACGGCTCTCTTCGGCCTCATCGGTATGGCGATACCGATACTGATCCATCTTTTTGCCCGCCATAAAAAACAGAAAATACTTTTCAGCAGCACGGCCTTTTTGAAGCAGATACAGAGCAGCACCCTCAGGAAGCTGAAACTCCGGCAGTGGATACTGCTTCTCTTGCGCACGATGGCCATAGGCTTTTTTGTCCTTGCATTTGCACGTCCCACGCTCAAAACAGCATCCGGGATCATCCCCGGGCAGGCCGGCAGTTCCATGGCACTGGTCGTTGACCGTTCCATGAGCATGGCAAGGGATCATCTATTCGAAGAGGCGAAAAAGCGCTCAGGCCAGGTTCTGGATCTTCTCGAAGCAGGCGACGAGGCAAACCTGCTTTATACCTTTCCTCCGGATGGCATACCGCTGTCGAACAGCAGCAGAATCCTGAGAGATCTGGCGCAGCAGTCAGTGTCATGGGGGGAAGCGGATATTCCCGGGGCGGTCAGACGCGCAGCCGGCATTCTCGAGTCATCCCGGCAGATCAACAGGGAGATCTATGTGATCAGTGATATGCAGGCTTCCAATATAACCGGTAAGGACAGTACGGTAGACTGGGACGGGAGACTGTATTTCATCTGTCTTGAGGGGGAAAAGGATAATCCTGCCCTTATCAGCGGGGGTATTTCTTCGAGGCTGCTGCAGACCGGGACACCCATAGAGGGGTATGCGGTCATCAAAAATTTTGGAGAGCGCAGACTGTCCGGCATACCGCTGAGAGTGACAGTAGACGGCTCGGCGGTCGTCCAGAAAACCGTTGATCTGGAACCGGACGAGACAGAGAGGATTTCATTCCAGTTCCGTCCCCATCGTGCAGGATGGAGCTGGGGGGAGATCGGGCTGGTGGATGATGGCTTTATTCAGGATGACCGCCTGTATTTTACTTTTTATATACCGGAAGAAATAAGTGTGCTTCTGGTCGGGAATACGGGGGAAGACATTATCCCTCTTGAATGGGCTCTTCTTCCGGTCAGGAATGCACAGGGAACATTCAGGACGACAAAAGCATTCCGGGAAGACTGGATCCAGTTGCTGCCGCAAATGCAAGTCGTCATGTTCTCGAATTTTCCTTTTCCTGCGGCAGGAGAGGCTGAAAGGCTGATCTCGCTTGTCGAGGATGGGGGCGGGGGATTTTTTCTTTCCGGGAGCAGGGTGGATATCCGCCAGTGGAACGAGGCCTTTTTCAAACGGTTTGGACTCGTTCTGGGAAATGTCACCGGCGGATCCGGATATCAGTCCATCGACGCTTTTGATTACGGGCATCCCCTGTTCAGCGGGGTCTTCGAACCTGGCAAGGGCAGTGTACAATCACCGCGGTTTTTCAGGCTGGTCGAACTCGCGGGGAAGACTGCGAACAGGATCATCACTCTGACCAACGGTCCGCTGCTCATCGAAGAACGACTGGGCAGAGGCAGGCTTTTACTGGCAGCGAGCGGGGTCGAGTCCTCCTGGTCAGACCTTGCAGGCTCGACACTTTTCGCGCCCCTCATTTACAGGTCAGCATCCTATCTGGGAGCGGCAAACACAGAAATTGAAAGTTTTGCAGTCGGTAGCGAATTGCAGTTCTCAGGCCGGCTGGACGATCTCAAAGCCTCCTATCGTGTGTTGCTCCCATCCGGAGAGGAGATACAGATCATCCCTGAAGCAGCGGAAGGCAGGCTTCTGTTACGTTTGAAACGCACCGAAGAACCAGGAATTTACAGATTCTTTAAGGGGAACAATCTCCTTGGAATGCGGGCTGTCAATGCTCCAGTTTCGGAATCGGATTTTACAGCTGTTTCGGAGGAGGATCTCGTCCGGATATTTCCGAAAGCCATTGTCAGGGTTATCAGGGATGATCCTATGGACACGGTTGTCGCTTCCCGCTGGGGTCGGGAGCTGTG
>CAYXFJ010000130.1:0-4395 GCA_964464265.1 uncultured bacterium | reverse complement strand
AAAAAACGGGTATGTGGCTCATGGGAAAAATAATCAGAAATTCCCTTTTTCTGTGGTTCTTTATGGATTTGATCCCGGGCCAGGGACAGGTTGCTGGTCAGGTCTTCTTTCGGACGCAGGTCTTCATTGAAATGGGAAAAAAGGATTTTCTGGTCCGCCAGCCCGTATGGATCAATATCCGTATCGTCAATGAGGATGAAGAGGGGCCTCGTCTTTTAAATTGCCCTCTTTCCCGGTTTTTTGTGATCCAGGACAAAACAGGAAACCGGTTTTATCCCGAAACAGAATCCGGAGCGGTATCAGACTATCAGCGTCTTCCGGAAGGAGAAAAGAGGGACAGGGTAAATATCCTTTCCTCTTATTTTCGTATAGGAGCGAGAAGTCCCCATCTTAATCCCGGATTCTACCGCGTCTGGTTTGAATGGAATGAGCCCGGACGGGAACCTCTGCTTTCGGACACCCTGACTTTCAACGTTATACATCCTGAAGGCGAGGATAAAAAGGCTTTCGGGCTTCTCCAGAAAGGGGATAATCAGTACAGATTAAAAAATATAGAAGAGTCGGATGCTTTCTATCAACGATTGGTGGAAAAATATCCTCATAGTGTTTATGCTGCGCCTGCCCTGGAACTCCTTTTAAGGAACCACATCAACCGTTTCGGAGCTGAAGACAGGAGGGTACGGGAGAGGACAGTCAAGAAGCTTTTTGAAGAATATCCGGATGCGGATTTTAATATGGACAGGGCTCTTTATGAGCTTGAAGAAGTGTACAGGGGCCGGAAGGATGTCGCGTCCCTGAAACGGTATCTTGAAAAACTCCTGCCGGAATCATCCGGTACGGTTTTATATGAAAAGACAGAACAGATGCTCATGCGTCTTCAGAGGGAGTAGTTCACTCTGTAAAGCAGTTCGAACCTGAACGCAAACGAGGAGATGAAAATTCAAAGGAACAATGAACAGAAACAGGAGAGGGCAATACTCGTAGGTCTTGTACTGCCGGGAATGAACCGTTCTTTCGAGGAGGAAAGCCTCAACGAACTGGCATTGCTGGCAGATACAGCAGGAGCAGTTGTCATAGACAGGGTTATGCAGGAGAGACCCGCTCCGGATCCGGCGACCATGCTGGGTAAAGGGAAAACACATCAGGTCGCCAAACTGGCACTTGATCTTGAGGCGAATCTGATCATTTTTGACTGCGACCTCAACCCCGTCCAGGTAAAGAACCTGGAGCTGGAGACAAAGAAAAAGGTCGTGGACAGGAGCGGTCTTATCCTCGATATCTTTGCACGCAGGGCACGGTCCCATGAATCCCAGATCCAGGTAGAACTTGCCCAGCTTGAATATCTCCTGCCCAGACTGACGCGGCAGTGGACGCATCTGTCGCGGCAGGTGGGAGGTATCGGCACGCGCGGCCCGGGTGAGACCCAGCTTGAAGTGGACAGGAGAGTGATCAAAAACCGCATCGGCCATCTCAGGGAAGAGCTCAGAAAGATCGAGCAGCAGAGGTCGGAACGCAGGAAAAAACGCGCCTTCATTCAAAAGGTGGCACTGGTGGGTTACACAAATGTAGGTAAGTCAAGCCTCATGAACATGCTTGCAGATGCCTCTGTATTTGTGGAGGACCGCCTGTTCGCCACACTGGACGCAACGATCAGGAGTCTCTCGCTGGACGAGCACCGGAAGGTTCTGCTCATAGATACGGTCGGATTCATCCGCAAGCTTCCCCATCATCTCATCGCTTCTTTCAAGAGCACTCTGGAAGAGACCGTTGAATCGGACCTGCTGTTGCATGTGGTGGATGTCAGTCATCCCAATTTTGAGGAACAGATGATTTCTGTCCAGAAAGTTCTGGGTGAACTGGGGCTTGAAAACAAACCCACCATCATCGTTTTCAACAAGGTTGATCTGCTGGAAGACAGACGGCATCTCGCGGAACTGAAAAGCCGTTTTCAGAGAGTTGTTTTTACATCCGCATTGAAAGGGATGGGACTGAACAGCCTGAAAGACGAGATTGCCGGTGTTCTGAATGCCGAAGAGAAAGAGGAAGAGGTTTCTATCGCATGTGAAGAGACGGGCGCTATATCCATGATATACCGGATGTCCGAAGTGATCTCAGCGGAATACAAAGACAGAGTTGCGGTCATCCGGTACCGCACAACAAGCGAAAATTCCGAGCGTATTCACCATTTGCTGGAGAAGCTCTGTGGGAACAAATATACTTATCGTGGATGATGAGCCCGGTATCCGCTCCTCGGTTCAGGGAGTGCTCGAGGATGAAGGATACAGGGTAAATTCCTTTGCCGGAGGAGAAGAGGTCCTCTCGTTTCTCGACAGGGAAGAAGCGGATGTGGTGCTTCTCGATGTGGTCCTGCAGGGGATGAACGGACTTGAAACCCTGAAGAAGATACGGGAGAACCGGCCCAGGATCAAAGTCATCATGATGTCAGGAAGGGCAGATATTGCTACAGCTGTATCTGCAACGAAGCTGGGCGCGCATAACTTTTTTGAGAAGCCCCTGAATATGGACCAGCTTCTTTTGGCGCTCAGGAATCTGGACGCACAGATCGCGATGGAGAAGCGGGTTCAATCCCTCGAGCATCTGGTCGGCTGGGAAATGGAGATGGTGGGCAGTTCAGAACCCATGCTGGAGCTGAGAAAAGCCATTGCCAGGGCAGCTCCGACAGAGGGAAGGGTTCTCATCACCGGTGAAAACGGTACAGGCAAGGAACTGGTAGCAAGAGCTATACATCAAGAGAGCATGCGGAAAAACGGTCCTTTCGTCAGCCTGAACTGCGCTGCGCTTCCCAGAGACCTGGTGGAAAGCGAGCTGTTCGGATATGAGAAAGGGGCGTTCAGCGGAGCCCTGAAACAGAAACCCGGAAGAATAGAGAATGCGAACGGGGGAACGCTTTTTCTGGATGAGATAGGCGACATGGGACTCGAAACGCAGGCGAAACTGCTCAGGGTCCTTGAGGAAAACGAGGCCGTTCGTCTGGGGGGCGGTAAACCGTACCATTTCGATGTGCGCGTGATCTCAGCCACGAACAAGGAACTGTTCAAAGAAATAGAGGCAGGCCGGTTCAGGGAGGACCTGTACTACCGTCTTAATGTTATCCCTCTGAATGTGGTGCCTCTGAGGGAAAGGAAAGAGGATATTCCGGGACTTGCCGATCACTTCCTGCTGCATATATGCGGAAAGACCGGAAAGGGAATGAAATCATGGGGCAGGGGAGCTATGGATGTTCTCAGGGCGTATGACTGGCCCGGAAATGTGAGGGAACTGAAGAATTTTGTGGAACGTCTCGTGATCATGAGTGAAAAAGAATCGATCTCTGCCTCTGAAATGAGTTCCATCCTCGCACCCTTGAATGTGCCGGATAAGACGGCTATCGAGGAAGGTGAAGGCCTTTCATTCAGAGAACTGGTGGAACGGTTCGAGAAGCGCCTTCTCATCCAGGGACTGAAGCAGACGAATGGAAATGCTTCGGAACTTGCCCGGATGCTAAAAATAGACCGGGCGTTTCTTCATAAAAAACTGAAGGAATACGGAATCAAATAAAACAGGTTTCCTGAATTTTGGATCAAGAGAGCATAGGATTGAGATTCAGGACTGTGCCTTTTTGCAACAGTGTTGTTGTTTTGCCTATGTCGATTCAACACATCTCTCTCATCCACTGCGGGATGGGAAGAACTGCATATCCTTCCGAACGGATATAAATCATTATAAAACAATAAGAGTTTTCTTTGGGATCCTGTCATCGTCTGTGGCACGGACCTTGCCTTGATCCATGGAAAGAGATATAGATGGAGTCTATGGCGATAACGGTCAGGAAAGTTTATTCGATTCAGGAGGGAATATATGGAACGCATGATATGGAGACAGGTCTCGTTTTTGATTCTCTTCGCACTGGTCATCGTGCTCCTGATGGGCCTGATTTTTTATTCCAACAGTCAGGCACAGGACAAAAGAATGAGGTTCCTCGAAGACTGGGACTGGGAAGAAGAGATGGATGAGGACTGGATAACAGGAGACCGGTCCGGATTCGATATCAGGTACAACAGGGTTGAAGGACTTTTTCTCGGCCTGAAATTGAAACAGGAGTACTGGCGGCGCCGGTATCCGGACATGCCCTTTGTTTTCGGTTCCGTGGGTTATGCGTTTGCAGCGAAAGAGCTTGAATACTCCGTTGGCTTTGAGAAGGGTTTCTTTGATGAATTCCGGTTCGCACTGGGAGGTGAATATTACCGAAGGATCGAAACTCCGGATATCTGGATCATCCCCTCTCTGGAGAATTCACTGGCGGCGGTTCTCATCAGGGAAGATTTTCATGACTTCTACTCGATAGAGGGAGGGAGCGCCTATATCATGCAAAACCTCACAAAGGAAATACTGCTG
>CAYXFJ010000129.1:0-8923 GCA_964464265.1 uncultured bacterium | reverse complement strand
AAATATCCCATTTTCGTCATCGTAGCAATGATAGGCGCGTTCCTGGTCATCATGACCATGGTGATCCCCAAGTTCGCGGATATATTTGCGGCTGTAAATATGGAGCTTCCGCTTCCAACCAAGATCCTGATGGGTAGCAGTGATTTCGTTAAACAGTATTTTATCCATATCATAGTCGTTCTGGGGGCCGGATCCGGATTCTTTCTCTGGTACACGAGAACGGTTAAGGGAAGATTCTGGTGGGATGGCGTAAAAATGAAGATCCCCCTGATCGGTAACATTGTGGTCAAGAGTTCCATGGCTCGTTTTACCAAGATGTTCGAAACATTGAACCGCAGTGGTCTTCCCATTTTGCAGACTCTGAATACGGTCGCAGGCGCTGTGGGGAATACGGTCATCGAAAAATCCATTCGTGAAGTAGCGATGGGTGTGGAAAAAGGACAGGGTATTGCAGGTGCCATGAAAAAGCAACCTCTTTTTCCGATGATGGTCGTACAGATGATAACGATCGGGGAACAGTCCGGTTCTCTGGACGACATGCTTTCCAGTGTGGCCGGGCATTATGATATGGAAATGGAATATGCCATATCGGGTCTGACACAGATGATAGAACCTATCCTGACACTGTGCATGGGTGCGGCAGTGGTGGTCATGGCATTCGGTATATTCCTACCCATGTGGGGTATGGTGGGAGCTGTTCAGTGAAATTCAAGGGAAATAAGGTAAATGCGGGTTCATTTAAAACAAACCATAAATAACGATCGGAAGGAGGTGGCTCAAGGATATTTTTAAAAGAAGACTTTATTTCGTAACCCCGGGTTTTCACTATTAACTAGAGGAGATAAGAAAATGAAGCTCAATTCTCAGAAGGGTTTTACCCTCATCGAACTGATCGTGGTCATCGTGATCATCGGCATCCTGGCTGCGGTAGCTGTTCCAAAATTTCTGGATCTCAGCGATTCAGCTAAAATAGCCGCCTGCAAGCAGAATCAGGCTGCCATAGAATCCGCTGCCGCGATGTACTATGCACAGCAGGCCATAGCAGGAGGAACACCAGCGTATCCGTCTTTTGCACAGTTGACTGCGGATCAGACCTATTTCTCTGCAGCACCGACCTGTCCATCCGCTGGAACGTATACCGTCAGTGCAGATGGTGTTGTGACATGCTCTGACGCAGCGCATGCTCGTTCTTAATGCTGGGCATGTATGCTGAACCAAGGGAAAATGGGAGAGAGGAAGGCTCTTCCTCTCTCCCCCTTGTGTAAGAGGAGTCAATTGGTGGCAGAGTACATGAAAAATACAGGGGAACACGGACTCATGAAAGACAGTCCGGGATTTACCCTGCTGGAACTGATCGTTGTCATCGTCATCGTCGGTATTCTTGCCACAACGGTGGTCGGCAAATTTGTACTGCTTACGGATGAGGCCAATACAGCGGCCTGTAAACAGAACCAGGTGTACATCGAATCCGCGGCATCCTTTTACTTCTCGCATGCAGCCGTGATCAGCGGCACACCGTCTTTTCCGGATGCGATCGATGATCTGGTTCCGCAGTTTCTTGCTCAAAATCCCAAATGCCCCGGTAATGGGACCTATAGTCTGGATTCTAACAATGGTGTGGTCACCTGCTCTGTCGGGGAGCACAGCAGGTAGAGAATGCATGAGGATAATACACAATCGGAATTGTGAATAGCAGGAGAGAGGTCAGTATCTTGAAAAGGAGTTTGAACATACAGCCGCCGGAAGAGGGCATCATGAAAAGAGGAAGCAGGGGATTCACGGTCATTGAATTGATAGTCGTCATCGTGGTGGTGGGTATTCTTCTGAGCTCTGTGCTGTTCATGATGGATGACGTGCAGAGTAAAACACGGATTTCCAATGCTACGGCAAGGGCTTTGAGCGATGTGCGCTATGCCCAGGAAATGGCGATGAGCAACAGGCGTGAGGTCGATGTCATTGTCAATGCTGCATCGAATTACTATGAGGTCAAATGGCATGATACAGGTGCCTATGTCACCTCTCCGCTCACAGGATCTGATTTCATCGTCTATTTCATGGATGGAGAATACAAAGATATCGATATCGTATCGACAGGTCTATCGACGCGCCTTTCATTTACGGAAACGGGAGCTCCCCTGGTCAACGGAGCAATCTTTGGTTCAGCGACATCGGTCATGCTGTTGAATTCCAGTTATTATGTGTCTGTATACCCGTCAGGATACGTGGGAATTGAAACTGTTTTAGGGGTCGGATAATGAGGGAACAAAAACAGAGAAAGAATATTCATCCCTTTGATAGAGAAAAGGGATTTGCCCTGATAGAGATCGTCATGGTGATTGTTATTCTGGGAATAGCAGTGATACCGCTGACTCGTCTGGCCATGAAAAACAATACGGAATCGGGGAAGTATGCACTGATGACGACCGCCATGAACCACGCGGAAGAGGCCATGGAACAGATGATAGCCGATTATGCAGCCGTGAATGCCGGACGGGGTTACGATTGGGTCATCACCAACTGGTCCGGTGCGTCCACACCGGATCCCCCGGCCGGATTCAGCGGAACGGTCTCGATCTCTGCAGAAGCTACGCTCAACGACGTGACCTATGTTGTGGTCACAGTGACGGTCAGCAACTCCGAGATCTCGGATGTCGTGCTGACCACCTGGCTGACCAGTTAGAACCGGGGGATTGCTGTGAAACGGAAAATGCATAGTAAAATGAATGAAATAGGGAAAGAACGCGGTATGACCATGATTGAGCTGGTCATCGCCATGGTTATCGCTGCCATCATACTCGTCTCCATGGTCCCGTTCTTTCACGTGAATATCAATTCCTATGTTCAGGCGAAAAAGGGCAAGGAAACCACACAGTCGGCAAGAGTAGGTTTCAACAGGATGTCCAACGATCTCGTCCGGCTCACCTCCTCCCTGTTCATCGATGTGGGGACACTGACAGCTATCCGGTTCGATCTTCCGACCGAGAATGATATTGTCTATATGCTGTACAATGGAAAGGTACTAAGGAAAGGTGTGAAGCTTATCAAAAACGTATCTTCACTGGAATTCCATTATTATACGGAGGATGGTACGGAGAAGACAGTACCCTTTCTGTCTGATTCAGATGTGTGGCGCATAGAGATGGAGATGGTGGTGGATGACGGAATAAACACGGTCACTTTTAAAAAGCAGATCAGTCCCAGGAACATCCATTTCGAGTAGGTGGATTCGATGAAACAAACAATATACGGACAATTGAAGAGACAGGAAGGATTCTGGTCCATTTATTTCATCCTGACCCTGGTCACACTCGCTGGTATGGGTGTGGGAGCTTATGTGATTGTGACGAGTGACAGCAAAGGCACGGAAAACCGTTTTAATGCACTGCGGGCTGATTATGCGGCGAACGGCGGAGCGTATTACGGACTGAGCCGTATCGGGCTGGGGGCAATAGACGAGTCCACACCGCTTACCATTGGTTCCTGCACGGTGACCCTGGATACATCGGAAGTCTCCGGATCCAGTGATATCATCCTGACCATCATGGCTACCGCAGGAAATACCGAGAGAGGTATCCAGATACAGGTTACACCGGGCACCGGTCTGGTGGACAAGGCGATATATACCACGGGTGAGGTCTTCAATGTATCCGGTAAAGACTCGCTGGGTAATCCTGATCCCACCCGGGTCGTGACCCAGGCGGATTCAGTCCCTTCAATCAATGAAGACAGTCTTCTGGCCATATCCCAGGCTCAGGGACTGGACACCACAACGGCGAGCTTTGTGCCGCCGACAGGCTATCCGGCGGGAAGTTTTTATCAGCCCGACGGAGTGACACCGAATATCATTTATGTAACGGGGGATATGGTCGTGGGAGGAGGAATAACTGTCTGGGGTATATATGTGGTGACAGGGAATGTAACGGTTCATGGAAGCGCCCGTATCAATGGGGTTCTTTATCTTCCCAATGAGACATCCACGCTCATTACCGGAGGCGGAAATCCGTCCCAGTCGACGATTACAGGCGGCATTATCAGTCACGGAAATATTACAGGTACAGGAAATCATATTTCGGTAAAGCATAATCCTGAATACATGCGCGCATTTTGTGATTTCCAGACCGGAGCTGACCCGGCTGCTATTGTCGTGCAGTGGAGCTATATATAAAGGTATATGTACAGGAATGGTACTCAAACTGGATTGAGTGTATCATGGATTTCAAACAGATAAACAAATCGCTGAGTCAACCCTGGAACAAGATTCTGGGCCTGGACCTGAGCAGTCAAAACCTGAAATATATGCTCGTGAGGAGAAAGGGCAGAGGAATCGTTGTAGAAGGATTCGGGCGTTATGCGATTGCCAACGGGGAATCCGACAACCAGGAAAAACTTTCAAACGCATTGTCGGCGCTGTACAGGACCGGAAATGGATTCAAAAATGCGAAGGCGGTTCTCGGTGTGCACGATCCCAGAATTATCGTTAAAAGAGAACGCCTTCCCCGGATGGGAAAAAAGGAGATTGATCAGACCATAAGCTTCGGAATACAGAACGAGGCCGGAGGTGAAGCAGCATCTCCCTATATATGTGCCTATCGGATACTTGCGACAGATACGGGAGGCGAAACCCAGGATTATCTGGCCATGGGTGCACCGGATGAATGGGCTGAGGAAAAAATCACCATTTTCACGGAAGCAGGCATCACACCTTCAAAAATGATCCCCAGCTTGACTGCTTTATCGAATCTCATCCCGTATATCTCGGAAGTGAGAGAAAAGAGATTTGTTGGTTTTCTGGATATAGGAGCGAAGCAGAGTATTCTGGTATTTTTTAATCAGGGGAACCCGGAATTCTTCCGCGAGATCAGCGTGGGGGGGGATGATTTTACCAAAGCGGTCTGTGGAGTCATTTTCCATGAAGGGAAATCGATACAGTTCACCCGGGAAGAGGCCATGGCATTCAAGCTGCAGTACGGCTACCCTCTCGGTTTTTCTGAAGGACGGATGTATCTGGGTGCTCCCCTGGAAGAAATAGGTGCTATGATGCGCCCGCTGGTGGAAAGGGTGTCCGGAGAAGTGCAGCGGTCCATGAGTTTTTACAAAGAAGAGTTGCACGGTTCGGATATCGAGTCTCTTTACCTTCTTGGTGGTGGAGCCAACCTCAAACACCTGAATGAAGTCATGGCAGAAAAGATCGGAATACCGGTTTCATTACTGCCGCTTCCAGACGATATGGAAATTGAGGGGAGTGAGAAGGAGCAGAATATTTTCCAGCAGCGATACATTGAAAATGCAGTAAGTCTGTCACTCACCCTGGAATCTTCGTTTGAAGGAAATCTGCTTCCAAAAAGGTTCCAGGAACGCTATAAACAGAAAAATATCCAAAAAATTCTGCGATATGCAGCCCTTGTCATCATTTCTGTCATGACCCTTATTTCGGTCAATTCCATGAACCGGCTGAGCCTTCTTAAAGCACAGGTTTCCAGTCTGGAAAGTCATGTACAGGCACTGGAAAAGAGACGTCTCTTCTTTGTTTCTTTACAGGGCAGGAAATCCGTTCTCGAGAAGGAAATCACCCGCTTGAGCCGGCAATCAGAACACGATAAAAATCTTGTGCCGGTTTTAAGACTGATCACCCACACTCTTCCATCACAGCTGGGTTTATTTTCGATCGATTTCGTCCGTGAGTCAGAGATCGATGAGAAAAAGAAGGTCTCTGCTGATACGGCCAAGGCAAGTCAAAAAGTTGTCAAGCTTAAAGGAATAAGTCAGGCGCCTCCCAATGATCTGGGTGTGTATCTGGCGCAGTTCATCATGGATCTCGAGAAATCGGGTTATTTCTCCAGTGTCACCATAAAGGAGACGGAAACTCCCGGGCAGAAAGACTATCTCTTTGAGTTACTGGCCTATTTGAAGGATTGATGGACTCTTAAGGAGAATCATTTGGATAAGAAAATTATAATATTTGCGTCGGGACTTCTGATATTGATCGCCGCCTGGGTGATGGTTGCATTTTTGCCCATAAATAAAGAGACGGGTTACATAAAGGTCCGGCTCAACGAACTGATGGAGAAACAAAAATCAGCCGTTGATGAAGAAAAGATACTGCAATTGCAGACCGCTCTCGACAGCCTTCAAAACGTCCTGGATTCCTTCCTGGTGAAAACCTATCCGGAAGAGGAACTGACTGCATTTGGACGTTTTCTGGAGACCGCAGTCAGACAATCCGGAATGAGTCTCGTAGCAATCAAACCAGATTATACCTATATCTCACGGATCAAAGATACAAAGGAGGGTGTGGCCAGTTTCCCGATGAAGATTAAAATTAAGGGAGAATTTTATCAGCTGACGTCCTTTCTTGATGCGATTCCCTCGTTTTCCTTTATTATTCGTCTTGGAGGGATCGTTATTGAAAAAGAAGATATGGCCAGATCAACGGTGAATGTTGAAATACAAGGGATTGTTGTTCTCAGGAAAGAGGGAGCTTATGACAATATCAGACAATCGAAGGAATTGTTGAACCGGATCTGATCGGGGATGACGCAGATCTGTGGAGGATCTTATGCATGATTTAAAAAGGCTGAACCTGTCTAAAACCATCCTGAATGCGATGGGAGTCCTGGCACTCACGTGGTTTTCCTGTACCCAGAAAACACCTGTCGATCCAACCCAATCTGTCAAGGATGATGTGGCGTTGCTGGTCTATGTCACAGCTCAGCCAGGTCAGATAGCGGTTGGCGGTGCAGAGGCTGAGATACGGGCCCGATTGGTTGATGAGGACGGTAACCCTCTTTCCTTAAAGACAGTGAATTTTACGACCAGTCTGGGGACCATTTCAGTAGAGGCTGTGACCGATTCGAGCGGATGGGCAAGAGGTATTCTGGTCAGTGGTGCGAAACCTGGAAAAGCCAAGGTTACCATTAAATATGGCCAGATTGCCACAGCCAGTGTTCAGGTGGAGATCGTTGCTTCTCTGAAAGCGCAATTAAAAATTGAAAGCAACAAGACTGAACTCAAAGCGAATGGTCTCGAAACAGCCATTATTACTGTTACGGTCATGTCGGATTCTTCGAGGGGCCTGGCCAATGCCGTGGTCGTTTTCACCAGCACAGTGGGATCCATTGCCACATCCGCGGTGACCGAGGCATCCGGAGAGGCATATGCCATACTGGGTGGTTTCGCCCATCCAAGGGATACGGTCGCCACAGTGACAGCCACATGTGACACCATGACTGTTGCCCTGCAAATACGGTTCAAGGGTATAAACCTGATGATGACCGCAGAACCGAATGTCATACTTGCGGACGGCAGGAGCCAGTCCAGGGTCAGGGTCGTTCTCAAGGAAACCGCGAGCCTTATAGCGCTTGTAAGTCAGCGAATTCAATTCGGCACAAGCCTGGGTACTGTACCAGGCGAGTCATATACAGATGATGAAGGTATCGCTGAAGTTTATCTGACGAGCAGTAATGTAATAGGAACAGCCCATGTGGTATCCTACTATGGCAACAGACTTTCGGATACGGTGAATGTATCCTTCGCATCGCAGGCCCCTTCCATTTACAGTCTGGGCCCCCTGCATGTGCTCGCGAAAAACCTTCTGGCCAATGGTCTGGATACGACAACTGTGACGGTGAAAGTCGTCAATGAGAAGTCAGAGCCGGTTTCAGCAGTAGCTGTCGATTTTGCGACAACTGCAGGTACGATTACCCAGCAGGCTGTGACCGGTAAAACAGGTGAAGTTTCTGCATTGCTAACAGCATCTGCAGGCGAGACGAATATCGTGGCTACTGTTACGGCTTCCATTGCCTCCACTGTGTCATCGACTACAGTGAATTTCCTCGGTGTGCAGATGGAATCGTTTGCTGTCCCACGTACCATACTCGCGGACGGCCAGAGCGTATCCGTGGTTTCCGTTATCATTAAACAGAAGAGCAGCCAGATCGCCATACCGGGCGGTGTCGTTCAGTTCGGTACGGATCTTGGAACGATTACCAGTTCTGTGACGAGCAATGATGAGGGTATTGCAAGGGCTGTGCTCACCAGCGGTACAACCCTGGGCACTGCCCATATCGTGGCTGTTTACGGAAACGCTCTGAGGGATACGGTTCAGGTCATTTTCCAGGAGTCGGATCCAACCTATATTGAAGTGACGGCTTCTCCAAAAGTTTTTCCTGCGTATGGCCAGAGCCAGTCGGTCATAAAAGCTACTGTGTCTGATGGCAACCGGAATCCTGTGCCTGACGGCACAATCGTGCAATTCGATATCATCCAGGGTTCAGGCAATATTCAGCGTCAGCGTATCACGCAGGATGGTGTTGCCACAAGCACTCTGACAAGCGGGAGCAGTCCGGACACTGCTGTGATCAGGGTCAGTGTGGGCAGTCTATACGATGATGTGTCTGTCATTTACACTGTAGGAGATATTTCCAGGATAGTGGTTTCAGCAAGTCCGGCAGATCTTCCGGCTGATGGCGTGACGAAGAGCGAGATACAGGCCATGGTGCTTGACGGTCAGGATAATCCAATTCCGGGTATCATTGTGGAATTTTCTGCTACATTCGGTGATATCGTCCAGAGTGTGAGGACCAACAGCAGTGGTATTGCACTGGCAAGCTATTCCAGTACCCAGATCGGACTGGCTACAATCAGGGCAAGGGTGGGAGTGATCAGTGGTATAACCACTGTTCAGGTGCTGCCTGGAGCGCCGTTCTCCGTCACTCTTTCCTATAATCCAGGTTTCATGTTTGTGAAAGATTGCGGTAAAAACCAGACGGTTACCATTTATGCAGATGTAAGGGATGCCAAAAACAATCCTGTGATAGATGGCACCTACGTTTTATTTTCCATCTATGCGCATCCCGATTCTCGAGATTCTCTGAGCACGAATGAACCCCTGCCCACTGTGGGAGGAAGGGCTATCGTTTCCTAT